>JAISDR010000262.1 GCA_031264645.1 Prevotellaceae bacterium
GAGACGCAGTTAAAAAAAGTAGCGTCTTTGAAATCGTGGATTACATCTTTCGATAAAGCGGCGGAATCGCTTGACGATTTGTCGGTACTGTTTGATTTTGCCAGGGAAGAAGCCGGAAACGAAGCTGAAAACGAAGTCGATGCACAGTATCGCATTGCCCTGTCGCTGATAGAAGACCTCGAGATGCGCAATATGCTGGGCGCGGAAGAAGACCATCTTGGCGCAATAATGAAAATCAATTCCGGAGCCGGAGGCACCGAAAGTCAGGACTGGGCGGAGATGCTGATGCGCATGTATCTGCGCTGGGGCGAACGCAATAACTATAAAACCGGCATCATGGATATTCTGGAAGGAGACGACGCCGGAATAAAATCCGTTACAATTGAATTTGAGGGCGATTTGGCTTACGGGTTCCTGAAATCCGAAAACGGAGTTCACCGTCTGGTGCGGATTTCGCCGTTTAACGCTCAGGGAAAGAGGCAGACGTCCTTTGCTTCGGTGTTTGTGTCTCCCGCGGTGGACGATACCATCGAAATCAATATCAATCCCGCCGACCTGGAATGGGATACATACCGTTCGAGCGGCGCGGGAGGTCAGAATGTCAACAAAGTGGAAACGGGCGTCCGCGTGCGTCATATTCCTTCCGGGATTGTCGTTGAAAATACGGAAACACGCTCGCAGTTCGACAACCGTCAGAATGCTTTGCGCATCTTGAAATCACATCTCTACGAACTCGAGCTGAGGAAAAGAAGAGAACTCGCAGCCGAACTGGAAGGGAAAAAACGCAAAATAGAATGGGGTTCGCAAATCAGGAGTTACGTCCTGCATCCGTATAAAATGGTCAAAGACCTGAGAACCTCTTACGAAACATCGGATACACAGGCAGTGCTCGACGGCGATTTAAACGAATTTATGAAAAGCTACCTGATGCAGGCAGGTAATGATGATGAACAATAAATTTTAAAACAGATAACAATTATGGGATTTCTTGGTATTTTCTCAAAAGAAAAAAAAGACAATTTGGACAGGGGCTTAACGAAAACAAAAGAAAGTTTCTTCGGAAAACTGTCGCGGGCAATAGCCGGACGGTCGAAAGTTGATGATGAAGTCCTTGATAATCTCGAAGAGATACTGATATCGTCGGACGTTGGGGTCGAAACGACTTTGAAAATAATCGACCGCATAGAGAAACGGGTTTCGCGCGATAAATACATGAACGTCGAAGAGTTGAACGTAATCCTCAGGGAAGAAACCGAAGCGCTTCTGGAAGAAAACGGCTCGGACGAAAACGTGATACCCTTTGATTTCTCGAAAAAGCCGTACGTGGTTATGGTTGTCGGCGTTAACGGAGTTGGAAAGACCACGACCATCGGCAAGATAGCAGCCCAGTTGAAAAACGACGGGAAAAAAGTCTGTCTGGGAGCGGCGGATACATTTCGCGCTGCGGCGGTCGACCAGCTGACAATCTGGTCGGAAAGAGCCGGAGTCCCGATTATCAAGCAAAAACAGGGCGCCGACCCTGCTTCCGTTGCCTTCGATACGGTCAAGTCCGCCGTCGCCGGCGAAGCAGACGTCGTATTAATCGACACGGCAGGACGTCTGCACAACAAAATCAACCTGATGAACGAGTTATCCAAGATATGCAAAGTGATACAGAAGATTGTTCCCGACGCTCCGCACGAGGTGCTTCTGGTTCTTGACGGTTCAACGGGACAAAACGCCTTTCAGCAGGCAAAGGAATTTACCAAAGCGACAAACGTAACAGCCATGGCTCTTACTAAACTGGACGGGACGGCAAAGGGAGGAGTCGTTATCGGCATCTCCGACCAGTTTAAGATTCCCGTCAAGTTTATCGGCGTCGGCGAGGGCATAGACGATTTGCAGATATTCAGCAAAAAAGAGTTTGTCAATTCCCTGTTTGGCTCATAAATAATAATGTATTAAAACAGTATTAACGAAATAAAAAATATAGAAACATGTTCAGTGCGGAAACCATTGCCGGCTATTTGAACGGCAGCGTGGAAGGCGAGCCTTCGACCGTCGTTACGGGCGTTGCCCGTATAGAGCAGGGAAAACCCGGTACCCTGTGCTTTTTCGCTAACCCGAAGTATGAAAAATACGTGTACACCACAAAAGCATCCATCATTTTGCTTAACAGAGATTACGAACTCAGGGAAAGCATCGCCCCGACGATTATCCGCGTGGACAATGCATACGAGGGAATTGCTTCCGTACTCGGACTGTTCGAGCAGAAAAAGTTGGCAAACAAAAAAGGCTGCGACCGTTTTGTCTGGCTGCCGTGGCGGTTTAAAAAGGGTAAAAACTGCTATATCGGCGCTTATACATACATCGCCAGAGGAGCGAGGCTTGGCAACAGCGTCAAGGTCTATCCACAAGTGTACATCGGTGAAAATGTTACAGTAGGCGACAACACGATTATTTATCCGGGCGTAAAAATCTATCAGGGATGCGTTATCGGCGCCAACTGCATAATCCATGCGAATGCCGTTATCGGTTCCGACGGTTTCGGTTTCGCTCCGCAGGCAAACGGCGAATACAAGAAAATCCCGCAAATCGGGAATGTTGTGATAGAGGACAATGTCGAAATCGGAGCCGGCACAACCATCGACCGCTCGACAATAGGCTCCACGCTGGTATGCTCGGGCGTAAAGCTGGACAATCTTGTGCAGATAGCTCATAATGTCGAAATAGGAAAAAACACCGTCATCGCGGCGCAGACCGGAATAGCAGGCTCCTCGAAGGTAGGCGAAAGCTGCATATTTGCAGGACAGGTGGGCGTAATCGGGCATCTGAAAATAGGTAACAGAGTTACCATCGCCTCAAAATCGGGGGTATCAAAAAATATCCCCGACGGAATGGCAATGTTAGGATTTCCGGGCATGGAAGCGTCGAAATATAAACGCTCTTTCGCTGTGTTCCGCAATCTGCCGGCATTGAGGGACGACGTCGACAGTCTGGTAAAAAAGGTCGCTGTCCTGGAAAATAATCAGGAAGATAAATCCCAATGAACAGGAAAATAATAATAGCGGTAGACGGATATTCGTCTACGGGTAAGAGCACCGCGGCAAAAGCAATTGCACGCAGGCTTGGCTATATATATGTCGATACGGGAGCGATGTACAGGGCTGTTACTTTGTTCTGCATACAAAACGGACTGATAGATTCTTCGGGGAAAGTCTCGGACAGGCTGAAGTCTTTACTGCCGGATATAAGGATTGAATTTCGCAAATCCGGCGGCTCGGAAACAGCGGATACCTATCTGAATGATGTAAACGTTGAGAAGGAAATACGCTCGATAGAAACAGCAAGCCATGTGAGCGCCGTCAGCGCCGTTCCCGAAGTCCGCGAACTGCTGGTCGGGCAGCAGCAGCTTATGGGACAGGCTAAAGGAATCGTAATGGACGGACGGGATATCGGCACGGTGGTCTTTCCCGAAGCTGAATTAAAGGTGTTTATGACCGCATCTCCCGAAATCAGGGCTATGCGAAGATTCTCGGAATTGAAGGCAAAGGGCGAGACGGTAAGCCTCGACGAGGTTCGCAGGAATATCGAGGAAAGGGACTGTATGGATACTCATCGCAAAGTCAGCCCGCTGAGGCAGGCGGCGGATGCTGTTGTTCTGGATAACAGCAGTATGACGCCCGAAGAACAGCTGGAATGGTTATACGAAAGGGTTAATGAAATCTGTGAACAGGCTTGAAATAGAGATAGACAGCCTTTCGGGATTCTGCTACGGAGTAATCAGGGCTATCGAAACGGCTGAAAGGGAGCTGGAAAAAAACGGCGTACTGTTTTCCCTTGGCGAGATAGTGCATAATAATGTCGAGGTAGACCGGCTGAAAAACAGGGGACTGACTACTATCTCCCACGAAGATATAAATACAATCTTTCCCAAAAAGATGCTCATAAGGGCGCACGGCGAACCGCCGGAAACTTACGCAATGGCGAAAAATGCGGATATAGAAATAATCGACTGCACATGTCCCGTGGTGATTAAGTTGCAGGAACGGATAAAACGCGCATACGAAGAAGCGAAACTCTGCAACGGTCTTATCGTGATTTTCGGAAAGAAAAGACATGCGGAGGTTAACGGACTGGTCGGACAAACGGAGGGCAATGCTGTCGTGATTGAAAATATTGACGAGGTTAATCAGATTGACTGCTCACGCCCTGTTTTCCTGTTTTCGCAGACAACCAAAAGCATCGAAGGATTCGAAGAACTGCAAAGGATAATAATCGATAAAATCGAACGCTCGGGCGGCGATACTGCCATGTTCAGGGCGTATAACACTGTCTGCCGGCAAGTGTCGGGACGAAAGCCGCATCTCGAAGATTTTGCACGAAAACACGATGTGATTGTCTTTGTCAGCGGCAAACAGAGTTCCAACGGAAAAGTCCTGTATCAAAGCTGTAAAAATACAAACCCCGCTTCATATTTCGTTGAACAGGCAAGCGATATAAACCCGGAATGGTTCGCTAACTGCCATACCGTCGGAATCTGCGGAGCAACATCCACTCCAAAATGGCTGATGGAAGAGATCGCAGAACTAATTATGAGTTATGAATTATGA
>JAISDR010000079.1 GCA_031264645.1 Prevotellaceae bacterium
TACTGAAATTTCGTCTGAGAATATTTAAATATGATACGGTAATGAACAGAACAAAATATTGAAGATATGAATTTGGTGAATCGTTTGGCGGCATTATTGAATGGCTCGTTAATCCTAACAGGAAACGTGCTAATCCTAACGGAAGACGCGTTAAGCCTAACGGGAGACGCGTTAACCCTAACGGGAAGCTCGTTAATCCTAACAGAAGACGCGCTAATCCCAACGAGCGGCTCGTTAATCCTGACGGGAGACGCGTTAACCCTAACGGGAGACGCGCTAAGCCTAACGGGCGGCTTGTTAATCCCAACGGGCGATATGTTCTTGCTTCTGTCATTTCTATTCAATAAGATTTCCGGCAAAGGTAGAGTTTTTTTTCGAATCCCGTAATAATTTTTTTCCATTCTGCAAAATAAATTTTTAATGCGCTGTCCGACTTAATTTTTCGCAGTTGAGAATTATTATGATTATCATGATTTTTGCGGATAACAAAAGAAGAAAAACTTCGTATTGAACTGTTCGTCGCTCAAACAGTCCATTCCGTCTCCGCTCGGCGCAGTCTCCAGATGTCGCAAAAAGAATATCCGCATTTCTTTCCGGTGTACTTTTGCCGCGTAAAAGAAATGCCGGATCAGGAAATAAAACAAAGCCAAATCGGGAAGCAGAAGTTTGCCAAACCCGGAAGTTTTATGTAATTTTGCACTCAAAAATAAATTGAATATGAGCAAAAGTCATTATTTATCGCGAATATGCGATTCGGAACTTCAAAGCGCACTTGCAACAATGGGCGCAGCGCTGATTGAAGGCGCAAAATGGTGCGGAAAAACGAGTACCGCCGCCAATGTTGCCCGCAGTACGCTGTTTATGCAGGATCCCGACAGTGCGCGGTCTTATCGGGAAATGGCAGACACAAAGCCGTCGCTGCTGCTCAGGGGCGAAACTCCGCGCCTGATTGACGAGTGGCAAATGTCGCCTGTACTCTGGGACGCAGTGCGTTTTGAAGTTGATAAGCGCGGCGTGCCGGGGCAGTTTATACTCACAGGCTCGGCAACGCCTGCCGATAATGTTACGGCACACACGGGCACGGGGCGTTTTGCACGGATTTTGATGCGCCCGATGAGTCTGTACGAATCGCAGGAATCAAACGGAACAGTGTCGCTTGCCGGTTTATTCGACGGGAAGCACGACATTGAAAGTGTATCCGACCTGGGCATTGAGCAAATCGCCTTTTGCATTTGCCGCGGCGGATTTCCCGCGACAATCGGAAAGCCCGATGCAGCAGCCCTGCGAATGCCGGTCGATTATCTGGAGGCAGTGATTAATCAGGATATTTCGCAGGTTGACGGTGTGGAGAAAAATCCGAATCGCGTACGTTTGCTTTTGCGTTCGCTTGCCCGAAATATTGCAACAATGGCTTCGGCACAAACCGTTTTGAAAGATATTGAAAGCGCCGGAACAGGCATTTCGGATAAAACATTTGCAGCATATAACAACGCTCTGCGGCGCATTTTTGTAGTGGAGCCGATGCCTGCGTGGTCGCCTTCGCTGCGCTCGAAAACGGCGATCCGCACTTCGTCCAAACACCATTTTGTTGACCCTTCCATTGCGGCGGCGGTTATGCGCATCAATCCTGCGGGCATTTTGCAGGATTTCGAGTATTTCGGATTTCTGTTCGAGTCGCTGTGCGCCCGCGATGTCAGGGTTTATGCCCAGCACAACGATGGCGACGTGTTTCATTATCGCGACAAAAGCGGCCTGGAAGCCGATATGATCGTTGCCCTGCGCGACGGTCGCTGGGGCGCGATAGAAGTAAAACTGGGCAACAGGCAAATTGAAGAGGCAGCGGAAAATCTCTTGAAACTCAAGGAAAAAATCGACGCCGGCAAAGTGCGCGAGCCGTCGTTTCTGATGGTTCTCACAGGCGGGCAGTATGCTTTTCGGCGTAAAGACGGTGTTTTTGTTGTTCCGATAGGCTGCTTGAAGAATTAATGAAACAGGTCATGCAAATCAGCTTGACAAACAACAGTCGGATTGCCAACCGTCAAAGGCAAACGCCCGGCGGTCAAAAACATTTTCACAAGTGATACAAACCGCTTACCTTTGTCGCCTGTAATTTTATAAATATAAAGAATATGGAAACAAAAATTTGTCAGAATTGCGGTATGCCGATGAAAACCGCCGAAGAATTCGGAACAAACAAAGACGGCAGCATAAACACGGATTACTGTGTCTATTGCATTAAGGATGGAGTGTTTATGCCCAGTTGTCAGAGTTGCGGTATGCCGATGAAGACCGCCGAAGACTTCGGGACGAACAAAGACGGTAGCAAAAACGAAGACTATTGTGTTTATTGCTTTAAGGACGGGGTTTTTACATCCAATCATACGCTGGATGAAATGATTGCCCACAATATTCAGTATCTGGATGTGTACAATCAGGACGCGGAAATAAAAGTAACGAAGGATGAAGCGATTGAACAGTTGAAACAGCATCTTCCCAATTTGAAACGCTGGAAAAACAACGGCATTGAATCGCATTTTGAGGAGTGAAACGGCAAAATAAAATGGAAGATTGCAGATAAAAAATCAAGGAAACAAAAAAAGCAGTATCTTTGCCGGGTAATTTAATTGATATGCAGGTAAAAGAGCCTTTATTTGAGTACGTTAGTCCCGGACTTCATATTGAAATACAAAATGAAGACTGTTTGTCGGTTCTCAAAAGAACGGACGATAATAAATTCGACCTTATCTTAACCTCTCCGCCGTATAATGTCGGTAAATCATACGAGACAAAAACGAGCATCGAAAAATATCTTGAAACGCAGGAAGAGATAATCTCGGAACTTATAAGAACGCTTTCGGACAGGGGAAATCTTTGCTGGCAGGTAGGAAACTTTGTCGATAAGGGAGAGATATTTCCTCTTGATATTTACTATTATCAGATTTTCAAACGGCATGGACTGAAGTTGCGAAACCGGATTATTTGGCATTTCGGACATGGACTTCATGCAAGTAACCGTTTCAGCGGTCGTTACGAAACCATTTTATGGTTCAGCAAAACGGATGATTATATCTTTAATCTCGATAATGTCAGAATACCCTCCAAATATCCGGGTAAAAGATATTTTAAGGGTCCCAAAAAAGGGCAGATTTCGGGAAACCCGCTGGGGAAAAATCCGGGCGACATCTGGGAAATTCTTGAACAGGACTGGGAGAGCGCCTTATGGGATATACCCAATGTCAAATCAAATCATCCTGAAAAAACGGAGCACCCCTGTCAATTTCCCATAGAACTTGTAGAGCGTTGTGTTTTAGCCCTTACCAATGAGAATAGCTGGGTCGTTGACCCTTTTGCAGGAGTTGGTTCTACCGTGTTGGGAGCTATTAAAAACAACAGGAATGCAATCGGTATAGAAAAAGAGGAAAGCTATTGCCAAATAGCCAATCAAAGGATAAAGAGTTTTAAGGAGGGGAGTCTGAAATTCAGACCCATGACGAAAGAAATATTTCAGCCGACCGGTAAAGAGAAAGTATCCCAAATACCGGCGGAATGGATGCAGCTCAAAATAGCAAACAATACATTATGACCGATGAAGATAGCACAAAAATATTCACATTTGAACGGCGAAGAATACCTTATCGTTCACCACAAAAAATTGTACGAAGAGATTGCCGAAACGGTCGAAAGCATTGATGCAGGTAAGTTTCTCACCAAAGAAAGTAAGGAGAAAACCATGTCAGGCAAGATGCTGTACAGCCCGGTTGCGCTAAACAAAGCTTTTAACGAAAAATTCAACCGACTCGGCTGGTATGAAAGCCGTTATCATTATTACATCACAACCGAGCAAAGACTTCTTCCCGAACTTCTTGCATTACCTTATGACATGCAAAAAGATTTCCTTATTTCCAACGGAATTAAGGAACCGATAGCGTCTTACAAGCAAACCGATTTTGTAAAAAACCAAATAGCCGTGGAAATTCAATTCGGCAAATACGCATTTGTGGCATTCGACTTGTTTGTCAAACATTTGCTTTTTTATTCGGGAGGTATTATCAATCTGGGTATTGAAATTTTACCGACAAAAAAAATGCAGTCGCAGATGAGTAGCGGAGTTGCATATTATGAAGGAGAAGTTTATAACGTATTGAGACACGGACGTAATAATCCGCCTGTTCCACTTCTCATCCTGGGAATTGAACCTTAATTTACAACCCTTAGCCCTGCGGCAACAAAAACTGCCGAGATACCTTCCGGTCTTATCTTCGTCGCTCAAATAAGCCATTTCGTCTCTTTTCCGCCGGGTTTGGTCGCAAAAAGAATATCTGCGTTTCTTTCCGGTGTACTTTTGCAGTGTAATTTTTAAGAAAAACAGATGACAAACAACAGTCGGATTGCCAACCGTCAAAGGCAAACGC
>JAISDR010000126.1 GCA_031264645.1 Prevotellaceae bacterium
AGGCAGGAAATTGCACGGCATCCTGATTTTAAACCGGGCAATATGAACGAAGACGCTTTCATACATTCGCAAATAATGCAGATATCAAGCCCGTGGTTTCGTTATTTTATACGTTATAATCCGGCTGTTGCGCTGGAGAAGGTAAAATGTCCCGTTCTTGCCCTCAACGGAGAAAAGGACGTGCAGGTTACACCAAAAGAGAATCTGGAAGCTATAGCCAAAGCCCTCGAAAAAGGAAAGAATAAGCGGTTTACGACAAAAGAGTTGCCCGGATTAAATCATCTTTTTCAAGAGTGTACCACCGGATTGCATACAGAATATGCAAGCATCGAACAGACATTTTCACCTGTAGCTTTGGAGATAATCCTGAATTGGATTAAGAAGCAAATTAATTAGAGTTGCTCTAATTATTTTTCAGCAAATCGTCGATACGTTCCAGTTTATCCAGGGATTCGTCGATATGGAAATGCAGTTCGGGGACGATACGCAGTTGGTGTCTTACCTTTTTCCCAAGTTCTGCTCTTATTGATCTGTTTTCCTGTTCTACTTTTGCTATTACGTTCGCCGATTTGTCCGACGGGAATATGCTAAGGAATATTTTCGCAACCGAGAGGTCGGGAGATATGCGCACTTCGCTGACGGTTATCATTGCGCCTCCGTAAGCCGCCATTCCGCGCAGTTGAAATATTTCGCCCAGATCCTTTTGTATCTGCCTTGCGATTTTTAATTGTCTTGTACTATCCATTATCTGTAAATTCTATTAATTTTTGAGAACTGATTTCCGGCTCTTCCAGAAATCCTGCATGACCGGAATTTTCCAGTATCAGGGTTTTCGCATTCGGGAATTTTTCGATCAATTCCGCAGCGACAGTTTCGGAAATATACTTGTCTTTTCTGCCGAATATAAACAGCAGGGGCTTGTCAAATCCGGACAGAAACGCATTCATGTCCCTGCGGTTTTTCATTCCTTTCAGACAGGCGATAATCCCTTCGGGTTCGGAGATACTTGCATTTTCCGAAATCATTGCAATCGCCTCTTCCATTCTGTCAAGATTTTCGTCGGCAAACATATTGGCTATATTGACTTTCAGAATCAAGTCAAGTTTACCCTCTTCGATCAGCGCTGTTTCGCGGTCTCTGTTCTGTTTTTTCTCTTCGCTGTCAGGATTTGGAGTCGAATGGAAAAGACACAGTTTTTCTGTCAGTTCGCCGTATTTTTCGGCAAAAGCCAGAGCCGCATAACCGCCCATGGAATGACCCGTAACGGTCGCCCTCTCAACCTTCGAATGATTCAAAACCTCGGCGACAACATCCGCCATAAATTCCATACTGTTTTCGTCCTGTTTCGTTCCCGAGAGTCCGTTTCCGGGTAAATCTATGCTTATGACGCGGAAATGAGGTTTCAGGAGTTTGGCGAAATCAGCCCATACCTCGTTTGTTTCCAGATATCCGTGCAGAAGAACCACGGTTTTCTCGCCTTTTTTTGTATCGCTTATATATATCGGTATTCCCTTACAGGCTTTAAAATATTCCATACTGATTCAAGATTTTACCTGCGTCCAATTTTTTTATGACTCGGATTCAAACCGCCTTTTGCGACCGTTTTCATCATTCTTTTCATTTCATCAAACTGTTTTAACAGCCGGTTTACCTGTGCGATATCCGTTCCGCTGCCGCCTGCGATGCGTTTACGGCGACTTATGCTCAGGACGTCGGGATGTTCCCGTTCCAGAGGGGTCATAGAATGGATAATTGCTTCGATCTTTTTGAACGCATCGTCGTCAATATCCATGTTCTTAGCCATTTTGCCGATTCCGGGAATCATTCCCATCAAATCCTTCAGGTTTCCCATTTTCTTTACCTGCTGGATTTGTTTGTAGAAATCGTTGAAATCGAACTGATCCTTGACTAATTTCCTTTGCAGTCTTTTTGCTTCTTCATCATCAAACTGTTCCTGAGCCTTTTCGACAAGCGACACGATGTCGCCCATTCCAAGGATACGGTCAGCCATTCTTTCGGGATAGAAAATATCCAGCGAATCCAGTTTTTCTCCCGAACTCGTGAATTTGATCGGCTTGCTGACAATCGAACGTATCGACAGGGCGGCTCCGCCTCGCGTATCGCCGTCAAGCTTGGTGAGTACAACCCCGTCGAAATTCAACTTGTCGTTAAACTCCCTGGCGGTATTCACAGCATCCTGACCGGTCATGGAATCCACGACGAAGAGCGTTTCCTGTGGAGCGGCGGCTTTTTTTATCGCCGCAATTTCCGCCATCATTTCTTCGTCTATTGCCAAACGTCCGGCGGTATCGATAACAACGACGCTGTATCCGTGCAGTTTGGCATGCTTAATCGCATTTAATGCAATCTCAACGGGATTCTTATTTTCTTCCTCGCTGTATACGGGGACGCTTATCTGCTGTCCGAGAATTTTGAGCTGCTCGATAGCCGCAGGACGGTAAACGTCGCAGGCTGCCAGCAGCGTAGTACGGTTCTTTTTTGTTTTGAGATAGTTCGCCAGTTTTCCGGAGAAAGTGGTTTTACCCGAACCCTGCAATCCGGCAATCAAAACTACAGCCGGTTCGCCCTTGATGTTTATCTGGCTGGCTTCTCCGCCCATCAGAGCTGCAAGTTCGTCGTGAACAATCTTCACCATCATCTCGCCGGGTTTGACCGAGGTAAGGACGTTCGAACCCATAGCCTTTATCTTCACATCATCGGTGAAAGTCTTTGCCACCTTGTAACTTACGTCGGCGTCCAGCAGTGCCTTTCTGACGTCTTTCAATGTATCGGCAATATTTAACTCCGTGATACGGCTCTCGCCTCTTAACAATTTGAATGAACGCTCCAGGCGTTCCGATAAATTTTCAAACATACAAAATCTTATATTACGAAATTCCTAATCGGCGGCAAAATTACAATAAAAATACTTAACTGTATAATATTGTTTGCAACAAAAATCCCATGAGACTGCAAATTGCTAAAGATTAAGCCTGTGTTTCTTAGTATTTCGTCGATTTTTTTTAGCTGAAGAACTGCGTTTTTTCCGATATTTTACTTCTTGTTTGAAAAAATATATTACCTTTGCGGCATAATATTTTATTGAATTATGACAATTTTTTTAGAGTTTTTCGTTTTAAAGCAGTTAAAAAATGTTAAATAAAGTATTATTGAGTGAAATTTGGTTTACAGAATGAGTGAATGAAATTTTATTATTAATTTTGCATCGTAATTGATATAATAAAACGTAGATGATATGAGGTCTAAATTCTTGGTATGTTTGTGTTTATCCGCTGTTTTATCCGGATGTTTCTGGAAAAAGGAAGTGTCGGAAAAGACAGGTTGGAAGTATAATGACGCCAAATATGGCGGTGTAGAGCGCATTAAACCCAATAAGGAGAAAATTGCTCCGGGATTGATGTTTATTAATGGAGGAGCCTTTATAATGGGGCAAATAGCAGATGACATTGGTAATGAATGGGACAATCTTCCCAGAAGAGTAACTGTGGATTCGTATTATATGGATGAAACAGAGGTAACAAACCAGCATTACAGGGATTATATATTCTGGCTGGAAAACGTGCTGACAGGTTTTCCGAACGTGGTGAAAAACGCATTGCCCGATACTTTGGTTTGGCGCAGACCTTTGGCTTACAATGAGCCTTATGTGCAGACATATTTCCGTTATCCGTCATATAACGATTATCCGGTTGTGGGCGTAACGTGGTTACAGGCAAACGAATACTGTCTATGGCGCACGAACAGGGTAAACGAGGCGGAACTTATTAAGCGCGGAATAATAAAATCAAATATTGCCGACCAGCAAAACGAGAACAATTTTGACAGCGATGCATTCATTGCCGGTCAGTATGAGGCTGAAATGAACGAAAGGAGGCAGCCGAAAAATATCGTTACGAAAGAAGCCCGTCCGATTAAATATGAAGACGGTATTTTGTTCCCGAAATATCGCCTCCCTACCGAAGCGGAATTTGAATATGCGGCAAGAGCAGAGATTGGCGTTACAGCTGATGAAAGAACTTTCGAAAGGCGGGTATATGGCTGGAGCGGCGCGAATGTAAGAGACCCGAGCAAAAAAAGAAGAGGTATGATGATGGCTAACTTCCAGAGAGGACGTGGAGACCTTGCAGGCGTTGCCGGCGGAAAACAAAATGACGGAGCTGCCATACCCGAGCCGGTTCGTTCATATCCGCCTAATGATTTCGGATTGTATGATATGATTGGAAATGTTAACGAATGGGTTGCAGATATATATCGTCCGATGTCATTTAATGATGTTGAAGAGTTTAATCCGTTCAGAGGTAATGTTTTTATGGATTTGGCAAAAGATAACGAAGGAAAAGTCCTGCCCAAGGATTCTTTGGGAAGAATGAGATATGACACTGTCGGATTTGTCAACAGATATAATTATCGTGTAGGAGATAACAGAAACTATAAGGATGGCGATATAGGCTCTTCAATATTTTACAGTGAAGCCGACGGTCAGGAAAAATCGGATACGGTTGCCAATTCAAACAGAGTATATTTCCAGGGAACTGGAGAACAGCAGGAAAATATGGCGACTCTTATAACCGATAAGTCGAGAGTTTATAAGGGAGGAGGATTCTTAGACCGTCCCTATTGGTTACGCCCTGCAACAAGAAGATTTCTGGATCAGGATAAAGCTCAATGGGATATAGGTTTTCGATGTGCCATGAGCAGTTTGGGCGGAGAAAACAAAATAGTAGGAAATAAAAGAAGTAAAAAGAAGTAAACATACATAATAATAAGATAATTTTAATAATTGATTGGAAAAAGTCTGTTTGATATCAAACAGGCTTTTTTAATGTTCCGGAATAGAATACACATATATTTTATCTTCATCTTCTTCCTCATTAGTCAGGGCATATATTTTTCTTTCTTTTTCGGATATGGTAAACAAACTTATCTTTTTGTCTAATGTATAAACGGCAACAGGATTTCCGTCCCAGTCCCATACCTGTATTTCGGTATCGCTTGCCGGTTTATCACTCACTTTCCGGTTTCTGCATTCAACATAAATATATTCGGCTGTAGAACACGAATATCCATAATACGCCATTCTTTCGGAAGTATTTTCATTTACGCTTTTTGAATAAGGAGGAACTTCAACATGTATCTCCCGTATCAAATTTGTTTTATAATCATATATGCGCCACCGTTTAAAATAAGCATAGAAAGATGCAAATTTTGTTCCCGAAGGATGACTTGTCATATTTTTTACATATACAAATGGAATATTGTCTTTTAACCATACTTTACCTAACCAGTCCGGATATGGACTAAACTGCAGATTCCGTTTAGTTTTTGTATTAATCATGACAAGTTCAAAACCTTCGTTATCTGCAATCTGACTCATACAGAAACACAATGTATCATTTAATATGTTAAACCTGTTTACCGGATAACCAAGATGATCAGTATTAAGTCTCTGATTTTTGCTTTTATTGGTATAAATTCTTTTACTTTTATAATCTACAGTAAATCTTTTGAGCAATCCATCACTGGAAAATATGTTAAATTCATTTCCCTCAAAATGTAAAAAACGGGAATCATAATCAGGAGAAAAATCATCGGGCCCTCCGCCTCTTATTCCGGCGCCAAACAGATATTTACATTCAGGCAATTGAAAAAAGTCAAGTACGGTATCTTTCTTATTATAAATAATTATTAATTTATCATCTGAAATACAAAGATTTGCAGGGGTCATTATCACAGGAGGCACGCTAATTACTTTAGCCTTTAATTCTTTCTTTACAGCAGGAAATTCCGTGATTATTACAGGTACTATTTCGTTGATATTTCCGTGATTGCAGGAAATTACCAATAACAAAACGAATGAATAAAGCATGTTTCTCATTTCCCTGCATCAAAAATTATATTTCTGCCATAACTTACTCCTTCAGCAATGACCGGAACGGTATCCCTTACAATTTTTCCCGTTCTGTCGGCAATTGATAAAACATTGCCCTTTTCGCTTGCCGGAGCCTGATTGTCGAATAAATAAAACCCGTTAAAACATGCAAAAGTGTGATGAACATCGTCCACCGGATGCGATGCTACAAACCGGCTGTTAAAATCAAATTCCATTATCCGTTTTTTCCCGGCATCCATAATCATCACGGATGTGTCAGTGGCATAAAAATCATGAATATAAGCAAGTTCGTCAGGTCCGTTTCCTATTGGGCTGATTATGCCTTTCACTTTTCCCTGTTTTGAAAAAGCGATTATTTTACTCCCGTCTGTTGTTTCCAGCGGAATAACGTTTTCTATAACACAGGCAATGCTGCCCGTTTTGTTAAGATTAACAATGATTATATCGGTTTCCTGCGATTTGGGAGAACATCCCGTTAGAAACAACGAAAAAATTAAAATACAGACAGTTTTTCTTTTCATTTTATTCATCTTATTATATGTTAATAAATATTTTTACAAACTTGTATTTATTACGAATTTTACGCGAAAGTACGAAACTTTCGTAGATAATAACAAATTTTTTTGCCAAAAACTATAACTTATTTTTAAAGATGTTAAAAATCAATGGATAACAAATGTATTTTTTTTCTGTTGCATGAAACCTTCGATACCCAAATCCTCGTCCAACTCTTCCCATCGTATAAATGTATCGTTGTATTCGAAGGCGGCACGTTGCGCTGGACCGGCATACCGCAACCGGTGGATACGGTCTCTGCCGCCGACATTGTGCTCTGCAAGCGGATATGGAAAATAATCTACCTGAACATTGTTCTTGCGTCTTCGCTACGCCGAGCGGGGATGCGGATTCACTCCCGCGTGACGCGGATTCACTCCCGCGTGACGCGGATTCAATCCCGCGTGACGCGGATTCAATCCCGCGCGACGCGGATTCAATCCCGCGCGACGCGGATTCAATCCCGCGTGACGCGGATTCAATCCCGCATGACGCGGATTCAATCCCGCGTGACGAAAACGTATGAAATTTGTCTGCAATGAGCATTTTCGTGATGTATTTTCGGGCGAAACAGAACAATGCCGTCTCCAGACGCGTCCCCGCTACAGACAAAAACCTTATTTCTGCCTAATTTTCAATAAGAAAGCAAACTTTATTTATATTTGTACCCGGAACGGCCATTTAAGGCGTCCGCAAATGTACTGATTTTAATTAATATAAGAAAAAAGAAAATGAAGAAAAGTGTGTTTTTATTGTTACTGCTGTATACGGTATCCGTATCGGCGGCGCCGGTATTTTCGCTGTATGGACTGACTTGCGAGCAGGAAGAAAATCCGGTCGGAATTGATATGCAGCGACCCTGTTTCAGCTGGAAAACCTATTCCGAAGAGCGCGGTTTTATCCAGTCGGCGTATCAGATTCTGGTATCCGACGCGCCCGAAACGCTGGAGCGGGATAATGGAAATGTCTGGAACAGCGGCAAAGTGGTTTCCCCGCAGTCCGTACTGACGCCGTTTGCCGGAACGGGGCTGAAATCGTTCGCCGTCTATTACTGGAAAGTCCGCAGTTGGGACAAAAAAGACCGTCAGTCGGAATGGAGCGCGGTGCAGACCTTCACCATGGGACTTACGGAAGCGAAAGACTGGAGCAAAGCCGGCTGGATTGCCCTGGAAAAGGACAGTAAGGAAGGATATACCGTGCCGGGGCGGCTCGACTTTAAGAACATCCGCGAGACAATGGGCGAACGGAGCATCGGTTTCTACAAATTGCCGCAGCTGCGCAAATCGTTTACCCTGCAAAAACAGGTCAAGCGGGCGATAGCCTGCATTGCCGGACTTGGACACTTCGACCTTTTCCTTAACGGTGAAAAAGTAGGCAATCATTTTCTGGACGCCGGATGGACAATGTACGACAAACAGGCTCTGTATGCGGTTTTTGACCTTACCGCCAGCCTGCAGACGGGCGAAAATGCGCTGGGAGTTATGCTGGGCAACGGCTTCTACAATATCCCGCTCGAGAGGTATCTGAAACTGATCATTTCTTACGGAGCGCCGAAAATGAAACTTATCCTCCACATCGAATATGCCGACGGCACGAGCGGCGAAATCGTATCCGACGCATCATGGAAAGCGACGGAAAGTCCCATCGTTTTCTCAAGTATCTACGGAGGAGAAGACTATGACGCCAGGCTGTTTCAGGAAGGATGGACAAAGCCCGGATTCAACGACGCATTGTGGAATAAGGCTGTCCTGACCGATTATCCGGGAACCCTGAGCGTACAGCGCGCTACGCCCCTTGTGATTCATTCCGAAATCCCTCCGGTCAGGCTCTATCAAAATTCAAAGGGCAGATGGATATATGACTTGGGACAGAACTTTTCGGGGATAATCCGCGTTTCGCTCAAGTCGGAAAAAAGCGGGACGATACTGTTTCATCCGGCAGAACTGCTGAAAGATGACAGCACATTCACTCAAGGGGCGTCCGGCGGTCCGTTTTACTTTTCGTATACTGCAAAGGGCGGCGGACAAACCGAACACTGGCAGCCACAGTTTACTTACTACGGATTCCGGTACGTGGAAGTGGAGGGCGCTGTTCCGGCAGGCAGGGACAATCCCGATCATTTGCCGGAGATTGAATCGCTGACGGGCTTGCACACCTGCAATTCGGCGGACGAAGCGGGTTCCTTTACCTGCTCCAAGCCGATGTTCAATCAGATTCATTCGCTGATCGACTGGGCTTTGCGCAGCAATATGGCAAGCGTGCTGACCGACTGTCCGCACCGTGAAAAGCTGGGCTGGCTGGAACAGGCGCACCTGATGCAGTACTCCCTGCAATACCGCTATAACATGTCGCGGCTGTATGCCAAAATCATGGCAGACATGCGGGCTTCGCAACTGCCCAACGGCTGTATCCCGACCATTGCTCCCGAATATGTCCGTTTTGCCAA
>JAISDR010000147.1 GCA_031264645.1 Prevotellaceae bacterium
GAGCAGGCTTTATAATCCCCATCACCGGAGAAATTATGCGAATGCCGGGACTGCCCGACGAACCCGCCGCCGAAAGAATGGATATAGATAATGAAGGAAATATATACGGATTATTCTGAGTATGAAAAAAATTAAATAATGTTATTATGTCTGCTATTCAAATGGAATTTAATGAAAACAAAACAATCAATGCTGTTTTGTATATTGTATCGAAACTGAAAAGGAGTGATTTTCACAAGATTTTCAAGATTCTCTATTTCTCCGACAGGGAACATTTAAGAGAGTATGGACGCACAGTTACCGGCGACAGATATATTGCAATGAGCGATGGTCCTGTTCCATCCAACTTGTACGATATTTTCAAGTCGGTTAGAGGCGACGGTTATTTTAAAGACGACGGTAAATTCGGCGTGTATTTTTCGGTAATCGGCAATGACCTTATCAAAGCTCATAAAGACGCTAATTTAAAACAGCTGTCAAAAACAGATATTCGACATCTTGACAATTCCATTGAACTGTACGGGAATCTGTCATGGGACGAAATCCGTGAAAAATCACATGATTATGCGTGGAGAAGTACTACAATTAACCGCCAGATAAAATTCGAAGATATTCTGTGGGAAACAGGAGAAGATGATGAATACATAGAATATGTGCAAGAACAGAATTTGCTGATTAATTTATGTAAACAGGTCTGATGGAAAAGAATGAAGATTTATTGAAATTACTGTTGGAGAAAGGCGCTGTTTTTCTTAATCAGTTTGATATTCCCGCAGATCATAAGAAATTTTTTATAGTCGCCGGACATTCGCCCGATAAAGTAATCAGCTGTTCGGTATATATTAATTCAAATATATCGCCTGTAATTCTGCGAAATCAAACTTTATTGAATCTGCAAGTAAATATTAAGGGAATCAAATATTCATTCCTGAAACATGATTCTTTTGCTTGCTGTTCTACTCCATTATTCATTAAAACCGAAAATATTATGAAATGGATAAATAACAACAAATGTAAATATATCGGCTGTATCGACAATGAAGACATTGAAAATATCACTGATACATTGATAAATTCAGGTTTGTTGACAGATGAAGAAATAGAATTGTTCTTTTAGCAAAATAAATTAATGTCATTAAAGAAGAACGTCGTATATAATGCAATTTTATCGGTTTCCAATGTGGCTTTTCCCATTGTTACGACTCCGTACATTTCGCGGATACTTGGCGTTGAAAATATCGGAGTTGTGAATTTTGCTGTTGCTTACGCTTCGTATTTCGCTCTGTTTGTCGCTTTGGGAATACCAATGTACGGGATGCGCGAAATAGCAAAGCGAAACGAAAACCCGGAAGACCGCAGCCGGATGTTTTCAGAGCTGTTTATGATAAATGTGCTTAGCGCCCTTATTTTTTCTTTGGTTTATCTTGTTACGATTTTTTCGATACCAACTCTGTATAATGACAGGAATTTTCTGCTGGTTGCCGGCGCTCTGGTACTCTTCGTTCCGTTAAATGTGGACTGGTTTTTTGCGGGAAGAGAAAAATTCAAGCAGATTACCTTGCGTACCCTGATTGCTAAAGTAATCGTACTTGCAGGACTGTTTATCTTTGTCCGTACACAGGATGATATTATTCCCTATCTGATACTTGTTGTAGCCGCAAACCTGTTAAGCCAGATTTGGAGTTTCGGGTATCTGATGAAAACAGAAGTGAAATTCAGATTAAGGAATTTACAGATAAAGAAACACATTAACGCCATACTGGTTCTGTTTGCTTCGAATATCGGGGTCAGCATATATACAATGCTGAGTACTTTGATGCTTGGCTTTCTGTCGGATTATACGCAGGTCGGATATTACACCTCGGCAATCAAAATCAGTAAAATAACATTGACAATTGTTGCAGCCATGTCGCCTGTGATGGTTGTGAGAATAAATACAATCAGGGGGAAAAAAGACGGTCAAAAAGAAATATCGCGCCTGCTGAACAATTCGTTTGGATACACAATGATGCTGGCAATACCGGCGACTGTCGGATTGACGGTAATTGCGCCTCATTTTGTCCCCATGTTTTTCGGAAAGGAATTTATTCCGATAACGTTTTCCGTACAGCTACTCTCGCTGCTGGTTATTATTACAGGAGCAAATACCATTTTCACATCACAGATACTGTTCGGAATGGGGTTTGATAAAAAAGCGCTAATCTCCATTTTACTGGGCAGTGCAAGCAGTCTTGTTTTAAATATCCCGCTTATCAAATATTATGGAGCTTTGGGAGCGTCGATTGCTTCTGTTCTGTCGGAAACGACTGTTTTAGTTGCGGCGATTATATTTGTGTCGAAACTGATGCCATTCCATTTGAATGTAAAAAGCATATCGCATCCGTTATTAGCGTCGTTGCCGATTATCCCGCTTTCATTATGGATTGATTCTTTCAGCAGCAGTTTTTATTATCTGCTGATTCTCATTGTTACAGGCGTAACGGTTTACATAATTATAATGGTTTTCATCTTAAAAAACGAGCAGGCAAATCAGTTTTTTTATAATATGATGGAAAAAGTACTGTCTTTAAAAAGAAAAAATAAACAATGATTAAAACGGTAATACACTTAGGGAGCAAAATCTGCAGAGATTTTTTACAGACGAAATTAAAATACAGGACTAAGCCCAAAGTCCTGCAGTTGCCCGTAACAGGAAAATGCAATTCGAGATGCATGACGTGCAATGTCTGGAAAAACAAACCTTTTACGGATATCAATCCTGAAGACTTGCAGAAAGTTTTGCAGGATTCCTACTTCAAAAAAATCGAAGCAGTGGGACTGAATGGAGGCGAACCGACATTACACCAAAATTTCAACGAAGTTATTGACGCGGTATTGCAGTTGCCGAAATTAAAATCGGTACACATAATATCAAATGCGTTAAACACGGATAAAATACTGGCGATTTTGAAGTACGCCAAAACTCAATGTTCATCGAAGGGAGTTCGTCTGGGTCTTACGGTTTCGATAGACGGAATAGCTGAAGTGCATAATTTCGTAAGAGGAATCCCTCTTGCTTTTGACAGAACAGTGAAAAGTTTAAATGAAATCGCAGGCAATAAAAATGATTATTGCGATTATATGGAAATCGGCTGCACTGTTTCCAGACATAATGTATTTAATCTGGCCGAAACAGATTCGTACTTTTCAGAATATTCTGTTCCCGTTTTTTATCATTTAGCCGTGCCGAATAAAAGGATAGGCACATTCGACGATTATGATTATTCCGTACTGTCGGATACCAGAGCAAAACTGATGGCTGAAGAGTTTTTCCTGACAAAATACCTGATGGATTCCAAAAATTTCAGCGAGAAAATCAGATATTTCATGAATTATTATTTCCTTAAAAACGAAGGAAAAGGCAGACTGGCAATGTGCAGCTATTTGCATCGGGACATTACGGTTGACGAAAACCTGAACGTTTATCTGTGTGCAACGGCAAGCGACCGTATTGGAAATTTGAAGGAAAATAATTTTAAGAAATTCATTCGGGACGGACAGCTTAAAGCTGTTGAAAACAGGCTGCGTCAGGAATGTAATACCTGCATTCATTACGTAGATTTGCCCTCGCTTAAAGGTCTGTTTGTGTTTTGCAGATATCATTTTAATGAAAGAATGAAATGGCGTAAATTTAATATATTGAGAAAATGATAAAGATTACAATTATTGGATGGTATGGTACGGAAACAATCGGCGACAGGGCTATTCTCGCAGGTCTGATAAACCTTTTTCCCGATGTGTATGAACATTTCGACATCAAGCTCGGGTCGCTTTATCCGACATTGTCGCATAGAACAGTTGTCGAAGATTACTCATTCTACACTGTGATGGCAAAGAGACACATATTCATATCCATTTTTGACAGCACGGATGTCGCCGAATTAAATTCCGCGATAAAATGGGCGGACATGCTTGTGATGGGAGGAGGTCCGCTGATGGATATCGAACCGATGTTCATGATTGAATATGCTTTCAAGTATGCTAAAAAGAACAGGGTAAAAACAGCCTTGCTCGGATGCGGAATGGGGGCGCTGATTCAGGAAAGATTTATGAAATCGGCAATGTCCATTATTTCAAATTCCGATTTGACGATATTCAGGGACAGTAAATCCCTGGCGCGGTATCATGAACTTCTTAAAAAAGAACCGTCCGGATGTATGGCAAGTATCGACCCTGCCGTTTTTGCCGCAGACGTGTTCAGGAAACTGTACAATTCTGAAAACAGCGACAAATTCGCAGCAATAAATTTCCGTGAAAGCGACGGGCTTTATAATCTGGGAATGTCAACCGAACAGATATTTGTCCTGTTTTCCGAACTGCTGGAAAAAACAGCGCGTAATCATGATTACGAACTGCTGCTTGTTCCGATGCATACTTTCAGAATCGGGGGAGACGACAGGTATTTCCTGAATCAGCTGGCAGGAAAGGTGAACCTGCCGAATGTGCATGTTCAGAACACTCCTTTAAGTCTGGTGGAAACAATGAAAATATATTATGACGCCGTATTCTGTATCGGAATGCGCTTCCATTCCGTACTGCTGCAGACGGCAGTGAACGGCAAGAATTATATTCTTGACTATACAGACATCAATAACGGGAAAATAATAAACCTGCTTCATCAGCTGCAGGCTTGCGACTTTTATAAAAGCCGGTATTATTCTCTGGTACATCCCGACGGAGACATGTTCGTGCCGCAGGAAAATATTCCGGCTTATTCGATTGATGATACTGCAATATCCGATTTCCGAAAAATTTATATTGAACATTTGAAAATATGAAAGTTCTTCATGTAAATTACTTTGACGATTACGGCGGCGCGGCGATTGCAGGCTTGAGGATATTCAAAGCCCAGAGAAAATACGGCATTGACGCCCGAATGCTTGTCGTAATCCAAAACACGGATATTCCGGACATCTCACCCGTATCGAAGACGACGTTTTGGCGCATCAAGCTTTTCTTTAAAATCAGTACTTTACTGGTTAATAAATTAAATAAATCGACCAATCCTGTCTTACATTCGATAAATTTGTTTGGAAGCGGCCTGCACAGGCAAATCAATAAAACGGACTGCGATATTGTCCATCTGCACTGGATAAACAGGGAGATGTTAAGTATTCGGGAAATATCGAAGATAAGCAAGCCTGTCGTATGGACGCTGCACGATTCGTGGGCGTTTTGCGGAGCGGAACATCATCCGAACGGACTGGACGACGACCTGTATGCCAGAGACTATCTCCCGAAACAGTATAAGGGCTTTAATATTAACCGATGGGTTTTGAAGAGAAAGAAGCGCTTATGGAAAAACAAAAGTTTCCGTATTGTAACTCCAAGCAGCTGGGAAACGGAATCGGCTAAAAAATCTTCGCTGTTTGCGAATAATGAAGTTATAACAGTCCCGAACTGTTTAGACCCGGACATATTCAAACCCATAGACAAAAACGTCGCAAAAGGCATACTGAATCTCCGTCCCGACAAGAGATATATTCTGTTTGGGGCTGCGGAGGTTAATAAAATGCCCGTCAAAGGAGGGGATTTACTGAAGTCGGCGCTGGAGATTTTTATTGAAAAGTACAAGCCGCAGGATGTGGAGCTTTTAATTTTTGGCTCGTCAAGCTATGATTCTTTTTCAGATATTGATTTGCCGGTACACTTTCTGGGCACAATACACAGCGAGTATGCAATGAGTCTGGTTTACAATTCGGCGGATGTGATGCTCGTGCCTTCACGAATGGACAATCTGCCGCAAACGGCAACAGAACCGGCTTCATGTGGAACGCCTGTCGTATGTTTCAGTGTCGGGGGACTGGTCGACATAGTCGAGCACAAGAGTACGGGCTATATCGCAGGCAGGTTTGACTTCGAAGACTTCGCCGAGGGTATAAACTGGGTATTGAATGAGGCGGACAGTTCGCTCCTGTCAAAAAAGGCAAGGGAAAAGGCGCTGGCGAACTATAACGAGAAAAAATGCGTTGATTCCTATTTGAATGTATATAATGAAATTTTAAAAAGATGAATAATCCTTTAGTTACAGTAATAACCGTTGTTTTTAACGGGGCGGATACGCTGGGACAGACAATTCACAGCATTGTTTACCAGTCGTACAGAAATATTGAGTACATAATTATCGATGGCGGCTCACTGGACGGCTCGCTCAGTATTATCAAAAAATATGAAAGAGATATCGCATACTGGATAAGCGAGCCGGATAAGGGTATCTATGACGCGATGAACAAGGGAATCGAGCGTGCAGGCGGGGAATGGATATGTTTCATGAACAGCGGCGACTGGTTTTATGACGAAAATGTCCTCAAAAACATTTTTGGAAATTCCGAAATTGACGCCGATATAATTTATGGAAATACGCCGCATAACAGGTACAATGAAATGACGCTCTATAAAGCCCTGGACCTGGACAAGCTCAGGTTTTACATGCCCTTCTGCCATCAAAGCAGTTTCATCCGGTCGGACATAATGAAAAAGTACAGGTTTGACCCGCAGTATGAAATAGCGGCAGACTACAACCTGTTTTATCACTTATACCGGGCAGGAGCGAAGTTTAAATACCTCGACATGAATATCGCTGTATACGACATATACGGCATTTCTGAAAAAAACAGTAAAAGCCGCGAGAACGAATATCGCCGGATACAAAATAACAGCGTAAGCCGGTGGAGATTCCGGTACGAAGTTCTCAAAAAAAGGTTTTACTACGATATTAAAAACAGGTTAAGAAATGGATAGATTTATAACGTATCCCGTCATTGTAAGGAACGAAGCAAAGCAATCCAGAAACAGGCGCAATCTATCATTGTAAATAGAAAAAAGAGTAATTTTGTCGTGCAAAATGCATCGTGAAATAAAGTATGCAGCGACATTAAATAATTAGGATAAAATGAAATACGGAGGAGTAGTATATATCATGGCAAACAAACGTAACGGCACATTATACACAGGCGTTACAAGCGATTTACAGCGACGGTATCAGGAACATCGGACGAATGCATATCCTGATGGATTTACTGCAAAATATAAATGTTATATGCTGGTTTACTTTTGTGGTTTTCCTCGCATAGAAGAAGCCATTGCAGAAGAAAAACGCATTAAAGGCGGCGATCGCAAGGCAAAATTGAAACTTATTGAAGATATGAATCCAGAGTGGCGAGATTTAGGAAAGGATATAAGATAATGATGATCCATGTTTTCTGGATTGCTTCGTTCCTCGCAGTGACGGGACTCCCTGTCGTGTCCCGTCATTGCGACATCTATAGCGTGTCCCGTCATTGTGACGTCTATAGCGTGTCCCGTCATTGTGACGTCTATAGCTTGTCCCGTCATTGCGAGGAGCGAAGCGACGAAGCAATCCCGTAATTCGACGGGGTGTTGCCTGCGTCGTGTCTCGCAAGAATGTTTCGTCTGTTTTCTGGATTG
>JAISDR010000175.1 GCA_031264645.1 Prevotellaceae bacterium
AAGCTTGGAAAAGATTCTTATTGAAAAGCAAAATGTTAAATTATACTTACGATTAAACAATTATGCTTCGTGCGGGAGGGTTTTGTGAATTGCTTCACTGTTGCACTTGAACTCCGTAAGGAGTTAAATATTTGAATGATTTTTATGATTAAGGGACGCATCTGTTATCGGTACCTGTTTTCTCAGTACTTTCTGACTGGGAAGATGTTTTTCAATGTCTTATTTGAAATATTAATTGTCTCAGCAGGCATTTTGAATCCTCCTTCGTCAAAAAAATCATTGAATAAGTTTGTTTTCTACGTGTTGTTTTGATTTTTTGTGTAATTTTGCAAAAAAATTAGAATGACATTATGACATTCGCTCTATATATAAAATATGACAATAAATAAAGGAACACTATATTGGTCTCGGGGCTGCGTTGCCGAGACAGGAAATGAAGGAGAAATAATCTCGTGCAAAGCAGTAAAGAACTGCCATAAGCTAACGGTTTACAACTGGTTGCGAAACATTCCGGCGGACAGGGAGTATGATATTTTCGAAGTTCGATTTAAAAATACAAGGAAGGGATTTTACAGGAATGTCAATAATATTGACTTGAGAGAAGGTGATATTGTGGCAGTTGAAGCGTCTCCGGGGCACGATATCGGAATTATATCGGCTTTGGGACCCGTTGCCGAAATCAAGTTCCTGAAATCGAATCCCAATGTAAGAAATGCGAAATCGGCTGATATGAAAAAAATATACCGCATAGCCCGCGCCGTTGATATTGAGAAATGGCAGGAAGCTGTATCTCTGGAATATACAACGATGATCAAAGCCCGCCAGATAGCCTCTTCCCTGCAACTGAATATGAAAATCGGGGATGTGGATTTCCAGGGCGACAGGACAAAAGCGATATTTTATTACATTGCCGATGAGCGCGTTGATTTCAGGGAATTGATTAAAGTCATGGCGGAGACATTTAAAATCAGGATTGAGATGCGACAGATAGGCGCGCGGCAGGAAGCAGGGCTGATCGGAGGTATCGGTCCATGTGGAAGGGAATTATGCTGCGCACAGTGGATGAGGAACTTTGTCTCGGTATCGACCAATTCGGTGCGTTATCAGGAAATATCCGTCAATCCCCTGAAACTTGCCGGACAGTGCAGCAAACTGAAATGCTGTTTAAACTACGAACTTGATACTTATCTTGATGCATGGGGCGCTTTTCCGAAAGTTCGACAGTTGGAAACAATAAACGGCACTGTTTATCTGCAAAAAACCGATGTACTGAAAGGAGTTATGTATTTTTCGGCTGCCGACAGTCCCCTGATTTTTCCCATTCCCGTAGAAAAAGTCAAGGAAATGATTGACGGCAACAAAAAAGGCGAAAAATCCGAACTGTATATTGATACCAGCGGAATTGATTCGGAATTTAAAAGCGCTGTTGGGGAAGACAGTCTTACGCGTTTCGACAAGAATCGCAAAAAACGGAAAAAGAAAACTCGTACTCCAAATAACAGCAAACCGCAAGGAACCGAAAATGCCGGCAAACCTTCGGAAAATCTGAACAGTAAACCGCAGGGAACCGTGAACAGCAATAAGCCACAGGGGAATAACAATAAACCTCAAAATGGAAATAGCAATAAGCCGCAGGGTAATGGAAATAATGGCAGACCGCAGGGAAACAGTAACCGGAGCAGGCAAAGGAACAATAGAAATCGAAGAAATGGCAATAAAAACCAGGCATAAATATTTTATCGCACTGTTCTCCACGATTCTGCTTTTATCTTCATGCTCAGACGAAAACAGAATATGGCAACAGAACGTAATTATTGCAGACTGCCTCTGGAACAAGGATACCTCGCTGAAATTCAATATCCCCACAGAGGATACCGTTTCGTGGTATTCTTTGTCCATTGATTTGAGGAACAGAACGGACTACAGTTTCCAGAATCTGTATTTATTCCTGAATATCAAGGCTCCAAACGGAAACACTACTGCCGACACCCTTAACTTCGCGCTTGCATACGACGACGGAAGCTGGACAGGTTCGGGAGGACTGTTTTCGAAATACAGGGAAAACACATTTTTATATCGTAAATATATACGGTTTCCCGAAAAGGGAAATTACAGTATAAACATCAGACACGGAATGAGAAAGGACGATTTGGAAGGAATTTCTTCCGTAGGTCTGACTTTAAGTTATTCAGAAAAATTAAAACAATAATATTTTTATGGTATGAAACCTATAATTGCTCCGATAGACAGGAAAATAATTCAAAAGGAATTGACTATCAACAAATTTTTGAGATATACCAATAATGGCGGTAACCTGTTGTATATTCTCAATCACGAAGATTCGCCAAACACCATGCTCGAAATCGGGCGCTTGCGCGAAATGGCATTCCGTGCGGCTGGCGGAGGAACGGGTGAAAGTGTTGATATCGACGAATTTGACGTATCGAAGGAAAACTGTTACTCGCAATTGATTGTCTGGAATCCCAAAGACCGTGAAATACTTGGAGGATACCGGTATATAGCCTGCAACGACATCTCGGTGAAAAACCTTGCCACTTCGGAACTGTTTAATTTTTCCGACAAGTTTGTCAGGGAGTATCTTCCGAAAACCATAGAACTCGGACGCTCGTTTGTCCAGCCGAATTATCAGACGACAAAACTCCGAAGCAAAGGACTTTATGCACTGGATAACCTGTGGGACGGCTTGGGCGCGCTTATTCTCCGGCATCCGGACATGAACTATTTTTTAGGAAAGGTTACGATGTACGGCACTTTCAACACCGAAGCCCGCG
Organism: Prevotellaceae bacterium; assembly: GCA_031264645.1. Lineage (GTDB taxonomy): Bacteria > Bacteroidota > Bacteroidia > Bacteroidales > UBA932 > JAIRLF01. The sequence goes on from JAISDR010000175.1 coordinate 2,793, forward strand.
ACATGCTGCTGTATTTCCTGCGCAAACACTTTATGGACGCGGAAAACCTGATCAGCCCGATAGAGCCGCTAAAGACAAATCCCGATCTGGAGAAACTGAATAAGCTGCTTGTCGGAGAGACATATAAGGATGACTACAGGATTTTGTTTAAGGAAATAAGGTCATTCGGCGAAAATATTCCTCCACTGATAAATTCGTACATGAACCTGTCGCCCTCGATGAAAGTTTTCGGGACAGCCATAAATCACGGTTTCGGAAATGTGGAGGAAACAGGTATTCTTATAAAAATAAGCGACATATATGCCGAAAAAATAGAACGGCATGTGGGTCCAATATCTAAAATGGTGAAAAGATTACGGAGTTTAAGACGAAAATAGGAAATAAAAAACACCGACAGCTGCAGGCAGGCAGTTTTGAAGAAGTTATTCGCTCGCTTGAAGGCGATGGCGAGGGTGCTTATCTTTTGGCGGTCAGCGGCGGCATTGACTCGATGGTTATGGCGCATCTGTTTGTAAATTCGGCGTATAGATGTGCAATAGCTCACTGTAATTTCACTTTGCGGGGCGATGAATCCGATTCCGACGAGGATTTGGTCAAGCTTTTTGCCGAAAGTAACAATATCGCATTTTATTCTATTCGATTTGAGACCGACAAGTATGCTGCGGAAAATAAAATCTCTACGCAGCTTGCAGCAAGAGAATTGCGCTATAAGTGGTTCGAAGAATTAAGGGAAAAACACGGATTCGCCAAAATCGCTGTCGCCCATAATTCCGACGACAATCTGGAAACGTTTTTCATAAATCTCTCACGTGGAGCGGGTCTCAAGGGTCTGACAGGCATACCGGAAAATACGGATACCATAATAAGACCGCTTCTCGATTTTTCGAGGGGAGAGATTGAAGAATATGCGGTTAATAACAATATCCGCTTCAGGGAAGATTCTTCGAATTTATCCAATAAATACTTGAGAAACAAGCTACGGCATCTGGCTTTGCCCGTTCTGGACGATATAAGTCCTTCGTTTCGGGAAAAAGCTTCCGAAAGTATTGACTACCTGAATAAAGCCAATAAATTTATTGAAATGGAAACGGAGATTTTCCTGAAACGCAAGAGTTTCACAAAAGGGAATGACATTTATATTCCGCTGTCCGAAATCCGGCAATTTCATTCCGGAGAAATCCGGCTGTTTTATATCCTGAAAACATTCGGCTTCCGTGGCGATACGATTGCAAATATTTGTGACTGTGCCGATAATGCCGCATGTGGAAAGCAGTTTTTCTCTTCTACCCACTGCCTTTTAATAGACAGGACGTATCTTATCATATCGCCTGCCTTCGAAATAATGTCTTCGTATATGCTTGATAAAGACAGCTGTATTCAAACCGACAGTTTCGAACTGCGCTGTGAAGTTGTCGAAAAAGATTCCGCTTTTCAATTGCTGCGAGACAGGAATGTCGGAGAGTTCGATCTCTCAAAATTGAATTTCCCGCTGAACTTGAGACCCTGCAAAGACGGAGACCGGTTTATTCCCTTAGGAATGAAAGGACAAAAGAAACTGAGCGATTTTTTTATCGACCTCAAACTGCCTGTGATTGAGAAAAAACGTCAACTGGCGCTTGTTTCCGGCGAAGATATTATCTGGCTCGTCGGATTGCGCGCCGATGAACGTTTCAAGGTAAGAGAATCTACCAAACAAGTTTTACGAGTGGTTTATACTTTTCCTTAGAAGAAATATATCGCCGATAAGGTAAACACATTGTTTTTGAGGTCTTTTATCTTGCTTAAATTCTGCAATCCCCAATTATAGCGTCCTTCTATCTGCAATTTCCATATTTCTACTCCTGCGCCCAAGCCGATTCCCCAGTCGAAACGTTTGATGTTTTCCTTTTTAAAAGTGTCAAATCCCTTTAAATTCACGGCATACCCGAAATAAGGACCTGCAAGTATCACAGGCTTTACAAAAGGTATTGGCAATGGCTGCCAGCGAATATTTATCGGAATATTAAAATATCCTATCGAATTGTCATTCCCATTATTTGTATTGCCTTTTCCCTTATATACCGAATATAACAATTCAGGCTGAATACCTAATCCGAGTATCGGGATTTTAAACTGGGAAGCCAGACCCACTTGCCATGCCGCCCCATCTTTGTTTAAAGTTTGCTCTTCCGAGTTAAACTTGCTGAAGTTTACACCCGCTTTAACGCCAAAACGTAACTGCGCTTCCATGCTCCCAAAGAACATCACCGCCACTAAAACTAATAATATCTTTCTCATAATGCAATTTTTATATAATTAAAACTCCGGCAAAGGTAAAAGTATTTTTTTAATACAAATAAAAACTCATACAAGTTACTATAAATTTGGATATTGTGAGTTTTAGTACAGACACTGATTAAAAAAGCCCTATATTTGCGGCGAAATTATAAGAAAGGAATGAAAATCATTTGTACAGGCATGAATTATGCCGGACACATAGAAGAGTTTGCAGGCGAAACGCCTCAGAATCCCGTATTTTTCCTGAAGCCTGAAACGGCGCTGCTTCGTAATAATCAGCCGTTTTTCTATCCCGATTTCACGAAAAACCTGCATTACGAAACCGAGCTGGTTCTGCGGATAGGACGCGTCGGAAGGAGTATTCCCGAATGCTTTGCCGAAAGGTATATTGCCGCAATAGGCTTGG
>JAISDR010000226.1 GCA_031264645.1 Prevotellaceae bacterium
CTTTCCGCTTGCGGATTTTTTCTGTCCTGTTGGAGAATATACCGAATACCTTTTAAAAGATGCTTTGCGTTCGCAGAAAGACCATATAGCGAAAACCTGGATATTATGGGAACGGGCTACCGGCTCAATAGCGGCCTATATGTCTCTTGTCATGGACGCAATCAAGTTATCGTTCACTGAAAAGGAACTCCACAATCTGGATTATCCTTTTAAGACAATTCCCGCAATGAAAATAGCAAAGCTGGCTGTTGATCGCAGGTATTCAAAAAAATATAAAGGCATTGGTTCATTCATGGTAGTGTTTGCCATGAGCAAAGCCCTATCATGTAATGAGGATTACTGCGCCGCTCGTTTCCTTACTGTGGACGCCGATATAGAACACGATGAAGGCGTATTGGCTTTTTACGAAAAAAACGGCTTTATCCGAAACGCCGAGCTTTTCAACAAAAACCGCAAGACAATCAGCATGAGGAAGGATATTTATTGCTAAATAGAGAAAAAAGACTGTGGAGTAAGGAGAAAAAAACATGGAACTTTCAGAAGAACAACTAAAACCTATTACTTCCAATTCAAAAGCAAACTTATTTTGACGGGTCCGGGAACCGGAAAGTCTTATACAATACTTACGGCCTGTTCCAACGTCGCCCTGCCCTGCGGCATTATGCCCCGGCGGACTTGAATCATAGCAGGCTAAAAACACCGTTTACCCAATCAATTACAATCCTTTTTATCTTCAAGCTGGCCTAACAGTTTATGGAGTAACATATACAAGGTTTGCAATTCCTTCGGATCTAAAGAAATACATTTACCCATTTTCTGCGGAACCTGAACGGCCTTTTTTTTAACTGTATGCCTTCGGGAGTAACAGAAATATATACAAAGCGCTCATCCCCTTCCTTTGCCCGTTCCCGGGAAATGAGATTTTTGCTTTCCAGTCGCTTTAACAGGGGCGTCAGCGTTCCTGAATCCAAATACAGGCGGTTCCCAAGTTCCTTAACGCTGATAGTTTTATATTCCCACATGACCATCATGGTGATATACTGCGTATAGGTCAGCCTGATTTCATTCAGAAATGGCGCGTATTTTTTGACCATAGCTTTTGCTGCGGCATAAAGCGGAAAACAGAGCTGATTTTCCAGCTTTAATATTTCGGTATTCATAGTGCGACCTTACAAATCCGTTTAGCGAAATTCTCCGCATTAGTGGCGGATTGGGCTTTTACCTCCGCACCCTTCGCTATTGCATCCGCAAGCTTCTTTGTATTCCCACCTTTTGATACATAGATAACCGCATTCATATACTACCTCCTCTTATAAAAGTTTTTCGATAGCGGTTGCTATCGTTTTTGGTTTGACTATCGGTTCATACCGATTTACAACATTTCCATTTTTATCAATAAGGAATTTTGTGAAATTCCATTTGATCTGGTTGTCGTCGTAACTGTCTTTGTATATTTTTTTGAACATCGCGGACAGCGCGACTGCTTTTAAACCGGAGCCCAAGCCCTCAAATCCTTTTTGTGTGATAAGGTATTTAAAAAGAGAATGCGCGGCATCCCCACGCACGTCTACTTTTTTAGACAGTGGAAAATCCACGCCATACCGTACAGTGCAGAAGTCGGCAATCTCACTTTCCGAACCCGGCTCCTGCTCGCCGAATTGGTTGCATGGAAACCCAATAACGGCAAAACCGTCTTTCTTATACCTGCGATACAATTCCTCAAGCTCTTTGTACTGCGGCGTAAATCCACATTTGCTTGCTGTGTTGACGATGAGCAGGACTTTACCCTGATATTCACTCATTGCAATGGGCGTACCTTCAATGGATACATAACTGAAATCATAAATCGACATTGGCATCCTCCATTAAATTTATAGCAATTTAATTTTACACAACTCAATTTAGCGCATATATACTAATTTGCAACTCTATTTCCCATAATTTGACGTTAAATGCTTAATAAATCTGAAAAAAGATAATTTTGGCAGTTTCCGCCACTGTCAATAAGCTAAGAAAATGGCCAGATGGCATAAATTTAGGCGAATGTATAAAAAAGCATACAACACCAACAGGGTATATGTCAAAAAACATTTTACCCTAATACCCCTCCGTAACGTCCCAAAGAAATTGCGATTTTGTCCAATACATTTCCGTCTCTCAATCCTTCACCCCCCCATGTACTTGGCAAGTATTTTTGCCAGTTTTGGCGCCGGTATATCCATACCGTTTTTAAGCCACTCCTGAACAATCGTGAACATACCACCTATCACAAAAGCGAAATCATACTTGTCCGCTTCCTTATCCCGTGATTTAGTGCCGACAGACTCCCTGAATTGTGACATCCTTTCGATTCCCTTACGGAAAAACTTTTTCTGGAAATCACTGTCCCCGTTTTCGCTCCATAACACCTGAATTGAATTGCTGTTATTGACGATAAGCTGTAATATGTCCTGTAAAATAACAGTAATCTCCTGACTGTTCGGTTTTCCTGCCGTCATTTTATATTTCAGGGCGATTGCATTCGCTTCAATCAACGTCTGTTCCTCTATCGCCTGGAGAAGGTCGTACTCATCTTTGTAATACGCATAAAAAGTCGAGCGGGAAAGACCGGCAAATTCGCAAATCTCCTTAATGGAGATGTGCAGGATAGACTTTTCTTTCATAAGCGCAAGAAGGCTGTCCTGCAGCACCTTCCGGCTAACTTGAACCCTAAAATCCACCTTTTCCATCCTGCTTCCCTCCTTACATTTTACTCAAATTTGTATAGAAACGAGACATAAACTGACACAGTGTATAGTTATTATACAAAATCATAATAAATGTACTTTCCTATAAATTATAATACAGTATATTTTCCATAAAGTCAATCGACAAGGAGTTCTACATTGGAGAAATTTTTCAAACATCCCTGGGTGATAGTGGGTATTGTCGCCATCGTTACCGTGTTTTTCGCGGTGCAGCTTCCAAAGGCTCGTATGGACAACAACATATACGCCTTTATACCTGACAACACTCCGGCGCGGATAACGACCGAGCATCTGGAAGCGCAATACGGCGACGAAATCACCATCGTCGTGGGGCTTGAGCGGCCCTACGGCACGGTTTTTGAAAGCGCCTTTTTGTCGCGTATCAAGGAGTTTACCGAAGAGGCGGAAGCCATCGAACTGGTCAAAAGCACGAACTCGCTCGTGTCCGCCCAGTACCTCACCGCCG
>JAISDR010000026.1 GCA_031264645.1 Prevotellaceae bacterium
TTTGTTCACGATTTCATACAATTCTTTTGCGAGTTGCATTGATGTTTTTTCATCATGAGTCGTAATTGTTATATCCGCTTTTTCGTAGTAAAGTTTTCTCTGGTTCAGAGAAGTATTTATGTAATCCATTAATTCTTCATTTGTTTTACCTTTCACCAGAGGTCTTTTTTTATCGTTTTTCAGATACTCAAACAATTTTTCGGGAGACGCTTTGAGATACACCGTGATTGCGGCTTTGTTCATAACATCCATATTATCGTAGAAACAGGGCATTCCACCGCCTGTAGAGATGACCGCAGGTTTACTTTCAATAATTTCCAGCAGAACCTGTTTCTCCAGATTTCTGAAATAGTCTTCTCCCTGTTCTGAAAATATTCGGGTGATTGATTTATTTTCCCTTGTGCTTATATAATGGTCTGTATCAATGGAAGGACGCCACATCAGCTTTGACAGAAAGAAGCCCAGACTGCTTTTTCCGCTGCCGGGCATGCCGACCAGAATAATATGTTTTTTACTGTTCATCTATCTGGATTGAGTAACGGAAGTTTTTTCTATTTTGCCTCCCATTGCGGGATTTAGTTTGCTGACCTTGACAGTCGCCTTTTTTATATCCGTCATCCTGTCGTACAGGGCGTTCAGTATACGGAAACAGACATTTTCCAGCAAATTTGAAGGAATCGTCATTTCGTCCCTAACAATATCGTATGCAGTCTGATAGTTCACTGCATCAATAATATTGTCCGATTCGGAAGCCAGTGTCATATCCGTTTCTATCCTTAAAGTTACGAGGAATGTATTTCCCTTAATTCTCTCTGCCTCATGACAGCCGTGACGAGCAAAAAATTCCATGTTCTCTATTTCTATTATTCCCATATATTTATCTTTACCAAACATCTTTTACACAATTTTCATATCGCTTATTTTCGGGGACAAAGGTAAACAAAAATCAAAAATCAGGAGCGTTTGCGCCCTTTTCGAATCGGGAAATACTATTAAATTATGTTATAATTGGTTAAATCTTATTAAAAAAACGGAAGACTGATTGAAACGGCGTCTGTATATTAACACGTTACTGAATGGCTGTAAAATGCTGTTTAAAACGGCATAACAAGACTTGTTGATTCTTGTTACTTTTACGCTTTGAAACAATAAAAATTATGTATTAATATATATACATTTTAATATGAGATACAGGATAATTAAACGGAGAAGGAAGATAACCGTACTAAGAGTGTGCTTGCTGCTGTTGCTTGTCATAGCCGGCTTTGTCCTTTATTGCATGTACTTTTCCCCTGCATATCCAAAAAACAGGGAGATAGCTAATGTACAGCGCATTACTATGGGTACAAATTTCTATAAAGCCGATGATTCATGGCTGCTGAAAAACAGGTACGGATTATGGGAAATGTATGCATCGGGAGATGCGATTGACAGGGGAAACAAAATAGGCGCTTTGTCGAAAGAGCTTATAATGAAGCAGGAAGATGTTTTTGTGGACTATTTGAAAAACATCATACCTTCAAAATTCATGTTACATTTCCTTCGCATCGGGGTCGGTATTTATAACCGGAATCTTGGCAGATATATTCCCGAAGAAAACAAGGAGGAAATTTACGCCATTTCGCGCTATGCATCAACAGGATACAACTGGATAGGGAACAGCTATCAGCGCATGATGAATTATCATTCGGCACACGATATCGGTCATGCAGTGCAACTTATGGGATTCGCAGGCTGTTCAGCCCTTGCTGTCTGGGGAGACAAAACGCAGGACGGCAATTTGCTGATAGGCCGTAATTTCGATTTTCATGTCAACGACGAGTTTGCCAAAGACAAAATACTGCTGTTTGTCAATCCTGAAAAAGGATACAGGCATGCTTTCGTTACCTGGGGCGGAATGATAGGCGTGGTATCGGGAATGAACGAAAGGGGACTGTGCGTGCTGGTAAACGCTGCTCCGTCGGATATTCCGTTTTCATCGGCTACACCGGTAACTATTCTGGCGCGCAGGATATTGCAGTATGCCCGAAACATTGATGAAGCCACGACCATTGCGGCAGGCTCTAAAACATTCATCTCGGAACAGTTTATAATTGCTTCAGCCGAAGACAACAAGGTCGTTTCCATCGAAAAAACGAAAGACGGGCAGGCTGTATATTCGTCAACAAATCCTTACATGCTCTGTACAAACCATTTCCAAAGCGAAGAATTGTCGTCGAAAGAAAACGGGGAGAAGAATTTTTCGATCTCAAGAATGGAGCGAATGCTTGAGCTTACGGATTCCATAAAAACGTTTACTCCTCAAAAAATGGTCGATTTTCTTAGAGATAAAAAGGGTAAAAACGGGACGAATATCGGTCTTGGCAACGAGAGCAGCATTGACCAGCTCATTGCGCATCACAGCGTTGTTTTTCATCCTTATTCCAAAACGATATGGGTATCAACCGCTCCATATCAGGAGGGCGCTTTTCTCGCCTACAATCTTAACGACGTCTTTAATAACGCTCAAAACCCGAGAGCGGGAGGATTTTCCATTGACAGGCTGCTGATTCCTGCCAACCAGCAATTTATCGACACTGAAATGAGTTCCTACGATTTCTACAGGTACTCCATCAACACTCCGATACGCTCGTTTAACAGGGATATCAATCTGTTTATCAACTCCAATCCCGAAAATTACATGACATACGAATATCTCGGCGATTACTATTCCCATAATGGAAACAGGGATAAGGCGCAGAAATACTACGATTTATCCCTGCAAAAGATAATACCCGACGAGAACGAACACTCGAAAATACTCGAAAAGTTGGACAACTTAAAAAAAGAATAAATGAATGAACATCCTAATCTTGATTTGTGTGATATAGAAATAATTAAAGATTATCAGAACAAAAAATTGATGGAACTGCTGCAATATTTGCAGGAGAAATCCGGTTTTTACAGGAATCTTTTCAAAGTCAATAACATTGATATAAATAAAATAAAAACGCTTGACGAACTGAAATACATTCCTGCATCCACAAAGCGTGATATACAGCTCTATAACTGGGATTTCCTGTGCGTGCCGAAAAACAGAATAGTTGAATATACTTCTACTTCGGGCACGCTGGGCGCTCCTGTCGTGATTGCTTTGTCGGATAAGGATTTGCACCGGCTTTCGTATAATGAATGGCTGTCCTTCAAGAAAATGAAGCTCACGGAAGACGATGTTATTCAGCTTGTGCTTACACTGGATAAGCAGTTTATGGCGGGAATGGCTTATTATCAGGGTTCCCGGATGCTTGGTGCGGCTGTGATAAGGACGGGACCCGGCGCGCCTTCGATGCAATGGGATACAATCTTCCGAATGGGTACGACTACTGTCGTGGCTGTGCCTTCGTTTATAATTAAACTCGTTGAATATGCGGAAATTAACGGCATAAAGTATAAGGAGTCGCCTGTGAAACGGATACTTTGTATCGGGGAAAATATCCGGAATACGGGTATGGACTTGAACTTGATAGGACAAAGGATTAAAAGCAAGTGGGATGTGGATTTATATTCCACTTATGCTTCGACGGAAATGCAGACGGGTTTTACCGAATGCAGCGAGGGAGCAGGAGGTCACCAGCATTGCGAACTGATTATCGCCGAAGTACTGGACGATTACGGAAACCGCGTGGCGGAAGGCGAAACGGGCGAACTGGTTATCACTACGCTCGGAGTGGAAGCAATGCCTCTTCTACGCTATCGTACAGGCGATTTGTGCTATATGATAAACGAGCCTTGCGCCTGCGGACGGAAAAGCCCGCGTATTTCGCCTATCGTCGGACGTAAAAATCACATGGTCAAACTGAAAGGGACGACTCTCTATCCTCCGATGATATTCGAAATACTTAATCTAAGGGAAGAAATCGAGGATTACGTGGTCGAAGTTTCATCCAGCGATTTGGGAACGGACAATCTCACAATCCATATCGCTATGAAAACAGGGACGGATATAAAAACAATAGAATCATATCTGCATGCAAGCCTGCGTGTTCG
>JAISDR010000049.1 GCA_031264645.1 Prevotellaceae bacterium
CGACGCCTCCATGAGCGGCATTGTAGAAATTGTAATAAGCGCCCTCGTGTTCGATTAGCCATGGCTGGTAGATGCAGTCCTTTTCCCATTCCCTGCAGTCTTTTTGATATACCGAAAGCACAGGCTCGTCGGAAGCGCGTGTCCAGTGCAAGCCGTCGGAACTTGCCGCAAGTCCTTCGTATCCCGGACGCAACTCGTATCCGCCCTGTTTCGGATAACAACCGTAGAGCGTCCAATACTTGCCCTCGCTCTTTCGTATTGTGCGGGGCGCTTTGATGTCCCAGCTGTCGTAGAGATAAGCGCCGACGACGCAACCGCCATAATCAAATTCGCCTTCTTTCCCGAATCCCATGGCGAGTTTCGGATTTGTCCAGTGAACAAGGTCGCGGCTTTCGACCACGAACGAGTTGTATCCTTTTCCGTTGAATCCGATGAAACTCATGTACCATACGTCGGATTTATCCGGTAACTGATATACGCAGGGCACATCGTAACTGTGGAAATCTTCCGCTCCGGGGATTTTATAATCCGAAGGAATCACCGGGTCAGGATAATAATGCCAGCCGCGATACGGCGCGCTCCATTGCGCCATCGTCGCAGCATCAATCGGCTGCGCCGATTCTTTTGTCTGTTGAGCATTTACATGACATATCGAAAACGCCATGCTGCATACTGAAATAAAGTACTTTGTCACTGTTCTCATAAAATTTCTATTTAATGATTAAATGGTTACCACGATCCGTACAAGTCCAATCAGAATGACATTAAGAACCACGCTGAACAGTGTTCTTATCACGATAAAAAAAACATCTCCCGAACTGAATGTTTCCAAAGAGAACAGGAGCAGATGATGCAGAAAGACAAGTATTCCCGTATATACGAAATATTGCCCGAAATGAATTCTGTTGACTGGAGGGATTTCGAGTTCGTCGCTGGTCGAAATTCTTTTAAGCAAATACGGTCGCAAGTAGGCGATTAAGGTACAGGCAGCCATGTGCAGTCCGAGTTCTCCCGAAAACAGGTCTATACAAAATCCCATCAGTGCAGACAAAAGCAGCACCAGCGATTTTGAATAATTTGCGGGAAGAAACAGAATGAACATCAGATATATCTGAACATTAAGGTAAATTCCGAGATATACAGCATTGCAGACAAAAATCTGCAACAGCCATAATACGACGAAATTTACCCCAACTGTCAGCCCTTCTCTATTCATAAATCCGACTAATTTTCTTCTTCAGAATTGACGGAGTAGTAAATCTTCATTTGATTCGACAGTATTTTTGTGAATCCCTTAACATCATCTCCGGTAAACCCCTTGTTGATTTCTCCATATTCCCCGAATTTCGAAGACATGAGATCGTGATTCGTCCTGCAACCCGTAACACTGAAATGATATGGCTGCAAAATCACATCGACAGAACCGCTTACATACTTCTGCGAAGACTGCAGAAACGCTTCCATATCGCGCATGACAGGTTCGAGATATTGAGCTTCGTGCATCATCATTCCGTACCAGTTGCCAATCTGGTCTTTCCAGTATTGCTGCCATTTGGTAAGGACATGCTTTTCCAGCAGCCGGTGCGCATTTATGCTTATCAGTGCGGCAGCCGCTTCGAAGCCCACGCGACCCTTGATTCCGATAATTGTGTCGCCGATATGTATGTCGCGACCTATTCCAAACGGAGCGGCGATATTTTCTATTTCCCTGATAACAAGTTCGGGGGAGAGTTTCCCGCCATTGTTGAGGCTTACAGGCTCGCCGTTTTCAAATTCGATGCTTATTTTTTCCTTACCCTGCTTAACCGCCTGGACGGGATATGCTTCTTCGGGAAGGACGCCGTCGGACAGGAGCGTTTCCGCGCCTCCAACGCTTGTTCCCCACAAGCCCTGGTTGACAGAGTATTTTGCTTTTTCCCAGTTATAACTGTACCCCTGTTTTGCCAGATAGTCGATTTCCTCCTGTCGCGAAAGACGAAGGTCGCGGATGGGAGTGAGTATTTCGATTTCGGGCGCAATTACCTGAAACACCAGGTCGAAACGCACCTGATCGTTACCGGCGCCCGTACTTCCATGAGCGACATACGCAGCCCCGATTTCCCTTGCACGCTCAACGATAGCCAGAGCCTGAAAGATACGTTCGGAACTTACGGACAGGGGATACGTATTTTGTCTCAGTGAATTTCCGAAAATCATATACTTAATGCCTTTTTCGTAAAATTCCTTAACCCTGTCGATGTTGATATGGGAAACGGCTCCCAGGTCAATCGCTTTTTTCTCAATAATCTTCAATTCTTCCTGATTGAAGCCTCCGGTGTTTACCAAAGCGGTATGAACTTCCAGATTCTTTTCATTTTTCAGATACCGGACACAGAAAGATGTATCCAAACCTCCGCTGAATGCCAGCAATACTTTACTATTCATGTTTATCATTATTTATTCTGTTATCAATCAATTAAAAACCCGATGGTTTAAGCCTCAAGCCGCAATCTTCCTCAAGTCCGTACATCAGGTTCATGTTCTGTACAGCCTGTCCCGAAGCTCCTTTTATCAGGTTGTCTATAACGCTTGTAATAAGAATTTTGTTCCCGTGCCTGCTGATATTGAGCAAACACTTGTTTGTGTTCACAACATCCTTTAGACTCAGCGCCCTGTCCGACACATGAGTAAAGGGGTGGGGGAGGTAAAAATCCTTATACAGCTTCACAATACTGCCCTCATCTTCATTGCATTCGGCATACAGGGATGCAAAGATGCCCCGCGTAAAATTCCCTCTCACAGGAATGAAATTCAAGTCGGGAATGTTTCCCTGCAGCTGTTTCAGGGTTTTGTTTATTTCCTTGAGATGCTGATGCGTAAAAGCCTTGTATATCGACACGTTATTCTCGCGATAGCTGAAATGCGCAGTCTCGCTCAGCGAACGCCCCGCTCCTGTCGAACCTGTGATTGCATTTATATGCACCTCGCTGTTCAACAGGTTTGCCGAAGCCAGGGGAATCAAAGCTAACTGTATGGCTGTGGCAAAGCATCCGGGATTGGCAATGCTTTGCGCGTCAATAATATTCCCTTTGTTTACTTCCGGCAGTCCGTAAACGAAATTCCTGTTTTCTCCGTCCGTGTCAAACGCCGTGTCAATACGGAAATCGCTCCCCAAATCAATGACTTTCGTACGCTTGTCAAAATGATTAGCGGACAGAAATTCCCTTGAAACCCCGTGTCCGAGGCACATGAAAAGTACGTCCACCGGTTTAAGTTCATTTGTGAAACACAGGTCCGTCTCTCCCAGTAAATCAGTATGTATACAGCTGACAGCCTTCCCCGGATTCGAGGTGCTGTACACAAATTCCACATCCGCACAAGGATGATTCATCAATATTCTAAGAAGCTCTCCCGCTGTATATCCGGCTCCTCCCACGATTCCAATCTTCAATTTATTTCGCATCTGTCTCAGAATTTTTCGCGGCAAAGGTAA
>JAISDR010000064.1 GCA_031264645.1 Prevotellaceae bacterium
CCCCGTTTGTTTAAAGGAAATTTGGATATCTGAAATTTTTCCTAATTTAGCGGCGATTATTTTTTGTAAATTGATGTATAAATGAGACTATTACTGATAAGTAACTCGACAAATCCGGGCGAAGCGTATCTGGATTATCCGAAAAAGAGCATACAAACATTCCTGGAAAAGGATAATGTTAAGGAAATACTTTTTGTGCCGTATGCCGCGGTTACTTTTTCGTACGATGCATATACTGAAAAGGTTCAATCGCGGTTTGACGAGTTTGGGATAAAAGTTAAAGGAATACACAGGGAGAATGATCCTGTTGCGGCTGTCAGGGCGGCGCAGGCAATTGCCGTGGGCGGAGGAAACACTTTCCATCTGCTGAAACATGTTCAGGAATCGGGCATTGTGGACGCTGTCAGGGAAAAAGTCCGCAGTGGAACGCCTTACGTCGGATGGAGCGCCGGCTCGAACATTGCCTGTCCAAGCATTTGTACCACAAACGATATGCCCATAGTCGAGCCTGAAAGCTTCGAAGCGTTCAATCTGATACCTTTCCAGATAAATCCCCACTATCTCGACGCTCATCCCCAGGGACATGCGGGAGAAACAAGAGAACAGCGCATCAAGGAATACATTGCAGCCAATCCCGGCAAGTATGTTGCAGGATTAAGGGAAGGCTGCATTCTGCTGTTTGAGAACGGAAACCTCAGCCTTACAGGAGATAAACCCCTCAGAGTGTTCAAAAACGGACAAAAACCTGTGGAAGTAAAATCCGGAGAAAATTTCAGTTTTTTATTAAAATAATATATAAATCAATAGAAAATGGCGTCATTAAAAGAAATAAGAGGAAGAATAAGTTCTGTTTCGGCAACTCTGAAAATAACCGATGTGAACAGGATGATATCTTCCGCAAAACTGCATAAAGCCCAAAGTTCATTAACTTCCTTTTCGCTATATAAAAAAGGTATACTGTCAACATTTTACGATCTTGTAAACTCCCTGTCGGAAACGAATATTCCCCTGATGGCGGAAAATTCCAGCGCCAAAAAAGTGCTGATCGTCTCATTTTCGTCCAACACGGGTTTGTGCGGCGCATTCAATTCGAATGTGATAAAAAGGACTGAAGAAATGATACGCGAATACAGCTCGAAATCGTATAATGTCATCCTGTATACCGCCGGCAAGAAGGTTTACGACGGGTTTTCGCATAACAAAAATCTTGAGCTTGAAAATATTTCCGGCATATACGATCATCCGACATACACGAAAATATCGGAAATTGCAGGGAAGATCATTTCAATGTATCTCAACAGGGAAGTCGACGAGGTTGTAATGATATATAACCGCTTCAAAAACATTCTCACACAGTATATTTCGGAGAAAAAACTGTTACCGGTGACAAATGAAGACGAGCATAAGGATTCGTATCCCGACTACATAATGGAACCGGACAGGGAAACTCTTGTGGGCGTTCTTGCGCCTCAGGTCGTAAAACTCTCATTTTACGAAACATTCCTTGAATCTCAGACGGCAGAATACGGCGCCCGTTCGTCGGCGATGCAGGCGGCTACCGACAACGCAAACGATTTGCTCGGCGAATTAAGCACGCAGTACAACAAAGTACGGCAATCCGCAATTACCGGCGAACTGATTGATATTGTCGGCGGTTCGGAAGCGCTGAAATAACTCTTAACTCTTAGTTCTTAGTTTTTAGTTCTTAATGATGCGTTTACCCTCCGGTCATCTTCCCGCCTCCAAAAAGGAAATGGAGTATTTAGGCTGGAATCAGGCAGATGTGATATTCTTTTCGGGAGATGCATATATCGACCATCCGGCATTTGGAACCGCCGTCATTGCCCGCGTACTGGAAAATATCGGATTGAAAGTAGCGATTGTCCCCCAGCCGAACTGGCAGGACGATCTTCGCGATTTTAAGAAGCTTGGACAGCCGAGACTCTTTTTCGCCGTCAATGCGGGGGTAATGGACAGCATGGTAAACAGATACACCGCCAACAAGCGTATAAGAAGCGACGACGCATATACTCCCGACGGAAGAGCAAACGCGCGTCCCGACCGTGCCGTAAGCGTATATTCCCGGATTCTCAAGAAATTATATCCCGACGTCCCGCTTGTCGCCGGAGGGATTGAGACTTCGCTCAGACGCCTGACTCATTACGATTTCTGGGACGACGCCCTGAAACCCTCGATACTCCTTGATTCCGGAGCCGACTATATCGTTTACGGGCAGGGGGAAAAGCCGATTATCTCGCTTGCTGAATGTCTTATGAAAGGAGACATGGAGGCGATTCGCGATATTCCGCAAATAGCCTTTGCCGTTCCGCGCAGCATGTCGGACAAGTATACGCCAAACTCCATATATTTACATTCTTACGAGCAGTGTATTGAAGATATGGACAAGTTCGGCGAAAATTTCAGGATAATCGAAACCGAATCCAATGCTTACGCCGCCAAAAGACTGCTGGAAGACTGCGGAGATAAAACCGTTGTCGTAAATCCTCCCTGTCCCGTCATGGATACGGAGGAGCTTGACAGTATCTGCGATTTGCCTTTCACTCGTCTGCCGCATCCGCGTTACAAGGGGAAAACGATTCCGGCATTCGAGATGATTAAACATTCAATTAACATACACAGAGGATGTTTCGGAGGATGCAGCTTCTGCACAATATCCGCTCATCAGGGAAAATTTATCGCAAGCAGATCGGA
>JAISDR010000111.1 GCA_031264645.1 Prevotellaceae bacterium
ATATTGTTCGTGTAATGTCGCGTACCTCTTCGCGTAACATCCCGTTTTCATCTTCAATTTCAAATGTTTGGCGTATAAGCTGGTTTTTGATTTTGTACATCATTATCTTTTCTACTTCCTTCAAAGATATTTTTGACGGAGGAATACTGTTGTTCATTTTGTTTCCGTACATATCGTAAAAATTATATCTTACACGGTCGTGACCTAACAGCAGATCCGGCACCTTTCCATACAGATAAAGTTCCAGAGACTTCCACTTTTCATCTTTAGACGTTATTTCCCTGTCCAATACTAACCATCCCTTACTGTTTTTGCCGGTAATTTTCACGGCGTCTAAAATAATAGTATCCGTCAGTTTATAATCCCTGTAATTCTTTACAGGGGGAGCATATATACTGTCGGGTTCATAATTTTTCTGTATTTTTACGGGAAAATGTTCTGCCTGCATACACAGGGGATTAACGGATATTTCTCCGATATCTTTATTTTTCTCCGATTTTGAATTTATAAACATATATTGCTCGCCCCAAAAGTTTATTTCTCCAAAATTGTAGTTTCCGACAGAATCGGTCTGTGTCAGTTTAACTCCATTATCTATGCCAAGATGAGGAAAATACATGATTACATTTGCATTTACGCTAGTTTTTTTTGATAATTTTTTGACATGCCCGCTGATTTTCAATCCGTGTTCCATGTAATATCCAGGGAAATCGGCGGTGTCGTTTTCCAGACGTCTCCATACGAAATCCCGCCAGCCCTGTGTCAGTAAAAGTAAGTCCATATTTTTGAATCTGTTTGCATTGGCAGTATCAAAATATGCCGACGGACGTTCTATTTTCCCTTTAATTTCGGATTCGAGCCAAAAATATGTTTCAATATCGAAATTTTCATCAGGGACGGTGTTATTAATTATTGACATCGAAAGATTTGCCCGAACCGCCTGCCCTTTGTCGCCGGTCAGTTTTATTACGGAGACGGTATCGCCTGCGAACGATATTTCCACATTAATTCTGTTCCTGTTTTCGACGTAAACCAGTCGTTCGCAGTATGGTATTTCCGATTCGTCGTAAAGAATTATGCGGGTAATGCCTGCAGGCAGCAATGATTTCGGAAGATACAGAAATTTAGAATCTGTATCCAGTACCGTTTCATGAGCAAACAAATGTTTTTCCGATTGCCTGAAAACAAGTATTATTTTCTTTCCCCGAAACTTTTCGAGAGTTTTAGTATCTGTCTTTATATTTAAATCGAAAACAGTATCATGCTCGGTAATGTTTATCGTAAAACCGCTGTTCAGGGCTTTCGGCAATTTCGCAAAAAGCGGATACTGAATATTTTCAGGCATGAAAAATGCGTAATAGTATTCGCCTTCTTGCGGAGTGAATACGAACTTGCCCGTGCCGAGATATTCGCTTGCGAATAAAGTAACGGTATCGCCATTTGAACTGAGAACGCCTCCGCTTACTTCTACAGATTTGCCCGACCGGTCGAAAGCTTTGAACGCTACCGTGTTTTCGATTCCCGCAACCATTGATCCGCTTTCGGGGAAAAATTCTATTTCTGCATCTTCGGAATTTATTATTCTTTCGGATTGACTGTTTTTTTTGTTTTTCCGGTTTTTTTTCATGTCTGCCGGTTCGGTTTCGTCGAGAATGTTTTTTACTTCGATTTCTTTTTCAAAAACAAAAATATCGCCGAAATTCACTATCCATTTTGTATATGCACGGATACGGTATTTTCCCGAAACAGCGGTATTTTGCAGTTTGAAATCTCCGGCAGAACAGCCGGTAGAGTCCACATACAAAATTCTGCGCATCAGTATTTTTGACTCGGGCGAAATCAGTTCGGCATAAACGATTCTACTGCTTTTGGGCGACAGTTTGCCGGTTTGGGCATTAACAAGATATGCCTTAAACCAGATATCGTCGCCCGAAAGATAAAAATGCCGGTCAAGATGCAGATATACTTTTTCACAAACGGTTTTATCGCTGTTTTCGCCCTCGGTAAATGAAAAAAACAGACATGCGACAAGCAGAAATGCAGATATTTCTGTTTTAACTCTATATTCTGTACGACATTTCATTATAAAAACCTTTTATTAATTCTCTATTGTTGCTAAAATTTTTTTCAAAAATTTTAGCAAAGATAGCAATTGTTTATTACATAAACTGAATTTTATTCTGTTCCTGAGTTTTCTTATCCGTCAGCTAAAGCTGACGGCAATACTAAAACTGAGCTTGATCAAGACGTCTCATCTCTGTTGGTCAAGTTGCCCGTCTCTGTTGGTCAAGTTGCCCGTCTCTGTTGATCAAGTTGCCCAACTTTGCTGATCAAGTTGCCCAACTCTGTTGATCAAGTTGCCCAACTCTGTTGATCAGCTTACATATCTCTGTCGCACAGGATACTTATGCTGCAAAGTATTGTTGTAATCCTGTTTATATTTCATAAATGGGAAACAGTCAATTTATTACTTCTTAACTTTAAGTAATATGTAAAAAATAAAATGGCAAGATTTTACTCTATGCGAAATAAACAGGATATCACAGATTATAGAAACTCTGGATTGCTTCGTACCTCGCAATGACGGATAACCGTCTGACATTACGCTCATTGCTTATCCGTCATTGCGAGGAACGAAGCAATCCAGAAAGTTCACATTATTATATGTTATTAATTTTCCTTCCCTGAAGAGTATAGATGTACCATTGAAGAGTACAGATGTACTACTGAAAAATACAGATAAATTTCAAAGTAATATGTATGGATTTTGTAAAATGCCATATTATTTTTGCATATTCCTAAGTAATGTGTAAAAAATAAAATGGCAAGATTTTACTCTATGCGAAATAAGCAGGATATAACAGATTATAGAAACTCTGGATTGCTTCGTTCCTCGCAATGACGGATAACCGTCTGACATTACGCCCATTACTCAGCACACGCTTATCCGTCATTGTAAGGAACGAAGCAATCCGGAAAGTTTTCCTTCCCTTAAAATATAATTGCCATCTTATTTTTTACACGTTACCAAACCGAAAAAAAACATTACATTTGCGCCATGGAAAAATGATAATTATAAGACATTCGGAAGATGAAGTTTTTTATAAAAATGTTTGTTGTTTTATTTGGTTTTGCCTTTACCGAGGACAGGAATATTAACGTAGCTGTTTTTGAAAAAGTATATCTGCATCTTGACAGGCATTTTTATTTTGCCGGCGATGATATCTGGTTTAAGGCATATCTTGTTGACGCCCAAACAAACAGGCCCTCGCCAACAAGCCGCATAGTTTATGCCGAACTGATTTCGCCGAAATCGAAGATACTTAACCGTTTGATTTTGGCTGTGGACAGTTTGGGCAGCGCTGCCGGCGATTTCATGCTGAAAAACACTGCCGTTTCGGGAAAATACCGCGTCAGGGCATATACTCAATGGATGCTTAATTTCGGCGATAATTTTGTCTTCGAAAAGGAAATCGAAGTCATAAATCCCGATGCAAGCCAGGGGAAAAAACCGGAAACGGATGCAAATGACGATAAACAGCAGGAAATAGCAGTAAAGAACGAAGACGTTGAAATAGAATTTTTTCCCGAGAGCGGCTCGCTGATTGCCGGTGTCGAAAATCATTTTGGAGCTTATTACTGGAATCCAAACATTAGAACCGGGAACAACGGAGAAGTACTCGTTTCCTACAATCCCAAGCAACAAGCTTCCGGAAAAAACCGGATAGAAGGTCTTACTGATGACGGAATCCCTTTTACAGTTAAGAACTAAGAATTGATATTGATGCCCTAACGGGCAACGCCGTACACAGTAAAAAAAAATGTTTGCCGGACTGTTACCTTTTTCTCGAAAATTCGTCATATTAGTAAAGTATGAATTGT
>JAISDR010000163.1 GCA_031264645.1 Prevotellaceae bacterium
GGACGGTTCCACTATTACGAAGGCTACAGCATGGAACAGCTGACTTTCCCCGTAAGGGTCATGAAAGAGCTTGGAATAAAGCGCCTTTTCGTGTCGAACGCAAGCGGCGGACTTAATCCGGCGTACGGAATCGGTACGCTGATGGTTATTTCCGACCACATAAACCTGCTTCCCAATCCCCTGATCGGAGCAAACGATGAGCGGCTCGGTCTCAGGTTTCCGGATATGAGCCATCCCTACGACCTCAATTTGATTGACTTGGCTTTCGAAGTGGCAAAACGGCATTCGATCAAGCTGGAGAAGGGCGTTTACGTCGGTACGACGGGACCGACTTTTGAAACTCCCGCCGAATACCGCTATTTCAGGCTTATCGGAGGCGATGCAATCGGGATGTCCACTGTGCCCGAGGTGATTGTGGCGCGTCATGCGGGACTTCCCGTTTTCGGACTTTCCGTGATTACGGACATCGGCGTCGAGGGAAAAATCGTGGAAGTTTCGCACGAAGACGTGCAGAGGGAAGGCGCTAAAGCCGAAATCAAAATGACCGCCCTCATATCCGGAATGCTGGAAAGCCTTGGCAATTGAATTGGAAAATAATGTTGAAAAAAGATATTTATATGGATACGGAAAAAGTAAACTGTTTAATAATCGGCAGCGGTCCTGCCGGTTACACTGCTGCGATCTATGCTTCGAGGGCGAATTTGAATCCTGTTTTATGCGAAGGCTTGCAGCCCGGAGGTCAACTGACAACAACGACGGAGGTGGAAAATTTCCCCGGCTATCCCGATGGCGTATCGGGTTTTCAGATGATGGAAGACATGAAAAAGCAGGCTTTGCGTTTCGGCACGGATATTCGTTCGTGCGATATTGCGGAAGTCGATTTTTCGTTGCGCCCGTTCACTGTCAGGACAGGCGAGGGTAAGGAAATATCCGCCAAAACGCTGATTGTCGCTACCGGCGCTACAGCCAAATATCTCGGGCTTCCTTCCGAAGAAAAGTTTAAGGGACAGGGAGTTTCGGCATGCGCTACCTGCGACGGATTCTTCTACCGGAAAAAGGACGTCGCCGTCGTTGGAGGCGGAGACACTGCCTGCGAAGAAGCGGCTTATCTGGCAGGACTGTGCAGCAAAGTTTACATGATTGTCCGGAGAAATGTCCTGAGAGCATCAAAGGCGATGCAGGACAGGGTACTGAAAACCGGCAACATCGAGATTCTCTGGGAACATCAAGCGAAAGAACTGCTGGGCAACGAAAGCGGCGTTACTGGCGCTCTGCTGATAAATAAAAACGGAGAGGAAAAGATTATTAATATCCATGGATTCTTCCTGGCTGTCGGTCATCATCCCAATTCCGAGGTTTTCAAACAATATTTGGAAACGGACGAACTCGGCTATATAATAACGAAAGGAAAAACAACGGCGACAAATGTTCCGGGCGTGTTTGCCGCAGGAGATGTGCAGGATTCCCGCTATCGACAGGGCGTAACCGCCGCCGCAAGCGGTTGCATGGCAGCCAAAGACGCCGAAGAGTTTTTGAAAACTATACTGTGCACGGGCTAAAATTGTATCTGTGTTAAATCTGTGTAATCTGTGTAATCTGTGGACATAAATTGTGACACTTTTTATTGCATCTTTTGCCCGTATAGCCGTATCGGGACATGACGGCAACTATCAGTTTATTTCCCTATTCTCCACCGTTTCATAAGGGAAATATTTTTCGAAGGAAATATTCCCTTTTGAATTGAACGTACGTCTTCGACAACGAAAAAGGCTTCGGTATCGAAATCATTGATTAAGGATTCTACCGCAAGCATATTTTTACGGCTGACAACTGTTTCTATCACATCCACTTCGTTTGTTATACCGCGACCTTTCAGGCAGGTTGCGCCAAAACCCTTACTGTTCAGTATTCGGACAAGCTCGCTTCCGTTGTTCATGGTAAATACGCGCACAAGATAAATGCCCATTGCCAGGCGTTCTTCTATAATCATGCCAATGTAATTTCCTGTTGCATACCCCGATGCATACGCGATATAGCATATCCAGTCATTAGCCTTGGTCAGTATTTGGCTGATAATGACAATCCAGATCAAAACTTCGAAAAAACCAAGAAAGGGAGCAACCGTTTTCATCCCTTTCGAAACGAATATAATACGCAGTGTGCCAATGGTTACGTCGCAGATACGCGCTGCAAATATCAGGAAAGGCAGATACGGATATTCAAATAAAGTCTCAAACATAATTTTAATTTTTTTATGTAAAGGTAATATTCTTTTTCGAAATTCGTAATTTTGTCCCCGAAAATATGACGGTTTATTCGTCTAAAACATAATTAAAAACAGACAGAATGACGCTTTTGGTATTGCTCGGACCTACGGGAATCGGGAAAACGGATTTAAGCATAAAGCTTGCAAAATATTTCGGGACGGAAATTGTTTCGGCAGATTCCCGGCAGATATACAGGGAGTTGGACATCGGAACAGCGCCTCCTTCCACGAAACAGCTCAATGAAGTGAAACATCATTTCATAAAATCACATTCCATTTTCGATGATTATAATGCCGGCAAGTATGAAACAGATGCCCTGGAGATTATATGCAAACTGTTCGAAAGCAATGATTATGTATGGCTTGTCGGAGGTTCGGGGCTGTATATCGACGCTGTATGCAAGGGTATGGACAACATTCCCGGCACAGATATGGAACTGCGAAAAACAATCATTAAACGATACGAAGAAGAGGGAATCGAAAGTTTGCGCCTGGAATTGACGCGTCTGGATCCGGATATCTGCAATACGCTCGATACTCATAATCCCCAACGGGTTATGAGGGCCCTGGAAGCATGCATCAGTTCGGGAAAACCGTATTCCTCGCTGAGGAAAAATTTCGAAAAATCCCGCCCTTTCAATATTATCAAAACAGGATTGACTGCAGACCGCGATTTGCTGTACAGACGCATTAACTCGCGTGTAGACTGCATGATAGACGCCGGACTGGAAAAGGAAGCAAGAGAATTATATCCCTTCAGGGAATTTAATGCCCTGAAAACAGTAGGATACAGGGAGCTGTTCGACTGCTTCGACGGAAAAACAGGTCGCGACGAATCAATAGAACTGATTAAAAGAAATACCCGCAGATACGCTAAAAGACAATTCACGTGGTTTGCCCGATATCCGGAAATAAAATGGTTTCATCCCGATGATTTTGACGGAATTATTGCATTTTTACAGTCAAAAATTCAAAACTCTCATACAGGGAAGGAAAATTAATAACATATAACAATGTGAACTTTCTGGATTGCTTTGCTTCGTTCCTCGCAACTCCTTATAATGATGCTTTTCGTAAGTAGCACATTTATAACTGCTTTATGACTGGAAGATTCTCGTCATTATAAGGAACGAAGCAATCCGGAAACAGGATACTCTGGATTGCTTCGTACCTTATAATGACGAACAACGATGGTCTGCTTCGATTTATGATGACGACTGTTATTATGTCCTGATTAAGCGTCATTTCGCTCTTAGTTTAGGCACGAAACGTTTATTCGCAATGACGAACATCTTCCGGTCAGAAAATAGTCTCTTAATGTGCTACTTACGAAAAACGTCATTATAAGGAGTTGCGAGGAACGAAGCAAAGCAATCCAGAAAGTTCACATTGTTATATGTTAT
>JAISDR010000172.1 GCA_031264645.1 Prevotellaceae bacterium
TGATAGACGCCTATCCCGTGAAAGTGATCGCAACAGACCTGATGCTGGTAATCGCATCCGTCGCCGTTATCGGATATCTCGCCTCGATTGTGTCGGTCTATAAAATCAAATTGTAGAACAAAATCAATAGTAGAAAAATGACAGGATTTGAAACAAATCTGTGTAATCTGTGTCACAATTTACGCAGTCCAGTGTCCACAGATTACACAGATTACACAGATTACACAGATTTAACAGATTTAACAGATTTAACACAGATATCCTGTTTATTTATTTCACATTCCCAATCCAAGAGACAGATTTAAGCAAAAAATGAAATTCCTTTCTTTCAGAGTTAAATTTTAATTACAAGAAACACAATCAAATAAAATTTATTTTAACATTTTTTTCATTATTTTGTTCGTGGTATGTAAAAATAATTTACCTTTGCGACATTATTTAGTTTGATTTATGTATTTTAGTTAAAAGTTTTATGTCGAATATTGTACAGGATAGTATCTTCAGAAGTTTGGGGAGGAGTTTCCAAAGCAATGAAGGTTTGTGCATGCCATATGCGGATTTGTGCACATCGCATGGTACGGTATTTGAAGAGAGAGAGAGAGAGAGAGAGAGAGAGAGATAATCAGCGAGTTACGTCATACGCGCGTCAATATAACATTCTTTTATGGAAAACCGTATATGGCAGTAACATTTTTTGCGGAAGCGCACAGCTTGCAGCCGGTTTCATCCGGTCTTACAGCCTGTTACGAAGATGCGCCTCCGGCAAAATTTCTACAGACTCGCGAATGTCAGCCACGGATTTCCGGCAGGCTTATATATCTGTGCGCATATCCTCCGCGTACTTCAGGCAGACTTCCGAAGCGTATGAAAACCACAGTAATTCCCTTGAAAATTACATATTTATAAGTAAAATAAATAAAATTATTAACCGCTCTGAAACGGAGCACAAAACATTATAAAAAAATGGAAAAATGTTTTAAATTTACAGAACAGTACGCCGGTATCGGCGGAAGAACCGGAAAACTTTCCAGCAAACTGGAAACATTTTCCAGGAAGGCAGTTTATGTGTTGACTGCCTTATGTATGACAGTCGTATTTTCCTGCAAGGACGACGACGATGACGGAGGGGACTCGGGAGACTCGGCCTACTTCCATCATTCGGGACATTCGTATCTTATCGTCAGGGAACTTAAGACATGGAGCGCGGCCTCCGGCGATGCAAAAGCAAAGGGAGGCTATCTGGTCGAAATCAACAGTCAGGAGGAACAGAATGCCGTTTATGCGGCAATCCAGTCGTCCGGGATTTCGACAACTTATAAAGCAGTTACGGACGGAGGAGGCGCAGCCTATATCTGGATTGGAGCTTCCGACAAGGCAACTGAAGGAAAATGGGTATGGGCTGAAAGCAATACCGAATTCTGGAACAGCGGCTCGCCCGTGGAAAACAGATACCACAACTGGGGCGGGAAGAAGTCGGGGACAGTCAACGAACCCGACGATTATGACGGACAGGATGCGGCTGCAATCGGACTGGCAAAATGGCCAGCAGGACAGAACGCGGAACTGGGCGTGGCCGGAGAATGGAATGATATCGACGAAACCAATACTCTGTATTATATCATTGAATTTAACGAAGAAAAAAATTAGACTGCCATGAAAAAAATATTATTATTGCTCATTATGTCAGCGCTGACGGCTGCAACGGTATACGCGCAGGATGCTACAATTCGCTCGAAGGTAAGCGAAAAATTCAGAAGAATATTTGTCGAGGGAGGTATTGGAGCATACGTGCCGGACGACGCCTGCTTTCAGGTCATGTTTAGCGCCGGCTATTATCTTTCGCCAAACAACCGCCTGTCGCTGGATTTCAGCGCAGGTTCCAACGATAAGGAAATCGGGTACTTTGACTACTATGTCACCACTAATGGCAGGAGAGAACATTTTACCGACGGAGTGCTGAATCGGAAATACACGTTTCGCCCGATACTGCTGTCGTGGGGACACGAATTCAGACTGTCGGAAAAACTGAAACTGCGTGCAGGTCCTTCGATAGGAATAAACCGGATATCGGCAGCGGACAGTTATACTGCCGAATCGCATGACCTTACAGGTATGACAGACACGGATGGAAGCCGTCTGGACAAGCATGCTGATAAGAAAAGTGCATTTGCAGGCGCTGCTACGATAGCTCTGGAATGGAGACTTTTCGAGCCTTCGGGAATAGGATTTGCATATAAACTCCTGGCAAATAAAGCCATAAATTTTGAAGATGCAAAGCTTAATGCGGTTAGTCACCAGATAGGAGTTACTTACTGGTGGAAATTCTAAACAATTGAAAATTGACTGTGATTTGTTTGATTTTGTGATTGTCATGATTGAATCAAAAGATCATTTCAATCACAAAAATCACAGTTAAATTATGAATTATTTGAAAAGAAAAGAATTAAAGAAACAGTAATAACTGCTCCGAATGGGGCATAAAAAAATAAAAATATGAAAAAAATAAAATGTTTATTTCTTGGAGTTATTGCAACTCTCATGTTTGTACCTGCGATTTTGGCGCAGGAGCCAAAACTTGCCGAAGGCGAAATCCTGTATCGAGGCGCTGTCAAACTGGAAAAGTGCGACGAGGCCATAATTTCTTTTGTGCTGAGTGCAAAAGGAGATACTGTAAAAAAAGTATCTTTCGAATTTAATGGTATTTACATTGATTCTGGCGATGGAACTGTTCGTAAAGTAAACTCAAAATCATCTTTTGGCGTATCGTTAGCTGTTAAAGACGGTATTTTGGATTATACCTATCCGTGGCGTGGTGAAAACTGGCGAATTAACATCAAAAAAGGCTTAGGTACAGGCGCCGTAACAGGTGAAGTCAAATGCATCTATGTTGTCAGCAGTAATCAAATTGAGGATTTAGGAACTGCGCCTGTTGAATTTAAAAAGACGGAGACAAAACAAGAGCAAGAGCGCTCCGAAGAGAGTATAAAAAAATAAGGAAATGAAGAAATTATACCAAAAAAATGCAGGAATATTCTTTACGGGAATTTTGACGGCAATTGCTGTATGCTTCACTGCTGCTGCAGGGGCGCAGAAAGAGCCGGAAAAGCCGGTTGAAATACGTACGGTAGAAGATATGCTTGCAATTCAGGCAAAATCGACAAGTTCGTATATCCTGATGAACGATCTTGTGCTGGACAACTGGAAACCGATCGGTCCGTTTCACGGAATATTCGACGGAAACGGGCACAGCATTAACATATCCATAGACATTGCATTTTCGAAAAAGGACAAGGACGTACATACAGGCCTGTTCTCGGAAACAGGCGGTTCGTCGCTTAAAGCCCGCGGCATCGTGAAAAACCTGCGCGTAACAGGCAGTATCCGCTGCGAAAGTCCTTACAGGGAAGTTTATGTCGGAGGTATCGCCGGTCTCAACAGGGACGGCATAATCTCCAACTGCGTTTCGGAAGTGGACATTACGGTCAATGCAGTTGAACTGAATGTCGGCGGAATTGTCGGGTACAACAGGATACCAACGCTGTCGATAATGTATGGCAGTACTATAGAAAACTGTTACAGTACAGGGAATATCGAGGCAAAGGGAGAAAAAACCGCAAATGTCGGAGGAATTGCCGGATGCAGCAAGGCAAATATCAAAAGATGCTATACAATGGGAAGCGTTTCGGTGCATGAAAGCAAAAAACGGTGTGCCGGTCATATCGCCGGATTTGTCAGGGAAGCAGTAGTGACCGCCGGCAGCAATCCCGTATCTGTCGGCGGACGGGCAGGCAACATTGGATTCCAGCAAAGCCAGCCCGTGTATTTACGTGATGTGATCAGCAATGTAGCGCTGGGCAGCAGCTGCTTTTTAGTTTCCGGCGAAGAAAAACATTATACGGAAAACATTATCGGATGTAACGGTGAAAATTCCGATAATGATCCGGATTATTATGCGCGCAGGAAAAATTACCTGACTGTCAGGGAAGATGACGGCGATATGCAGAGTAATGCAGCGCTTTTTTCCGACACGCAGGATCGAAGCTGGTGGGAATCGTCCGCCGGATTTTTATTCAGTAATGCGAAAACTCCCGCGTGGGTGTGGAACAGGTCTCTGAACCGTCCAACACTGTACTGGGAGAAAATCAATTTCGAAAACGGGGAATCCGTAATCGACGGAAGAGAAACAGTCCCGGAAGACACGAAAAACCCGAAAGACACGAAAGACACGAAAGGACTAATAGGGAATGCGGAATGGGAGATAAACGATGGAACGCTGACCGTAAGAGGTTCCGGAAACATACCGGACGGGACGCACTGGAAAGACCATGTGATTACGTCGGTAATAATAGGAGACAGTATAACGGGAATTGGCAGCAGTAATTTCCAGAATCAGAAAAATCTTGCTTCAGTAACAATCGGCGCAAGTGTGGAAAGTCTTGGAATGCTTGCTTTTAGCATGTGCAGAAAACTCGTTGCCGTAAAAGTAAAAAGAGCCGAGCCTCCCAAAATGCGCGGCATGTCCGAGGCATTCATGTATGTGCCTGTTTCAAAGGCGCAGCTGACTGTCCCGACCGGAGCAAAAGCCGCATATTCAGAGGATAAGCGATGGAAGAAATTTGGAGAAATAGTGGAAGAAAATTTTGAATTATGAATTATTAACCGCTCCGAAACGGAGCACAAAACAGTATAAAGAATATGAAACAGTGTATTGAATTTACAGAACAGTACGCCGGTACTGGCGGAAGAAGCGGAAAACTTTCCAGCAAGCTGGAAGCATTTTCGAAGAAGGCATTTTATGTCTTGATTGCCTTATGCATGACGGCCATGTTTGCGTGCAGCAAAGATGACGCCAAAGATGATGACAAAAACGGCGACAATACGGAAACAGAGGAAACGGAAGAAACAGACATTATCGGTACATGGACGGCGACATCCGGAAAATATAACCTGTCAT
>JAISDR010000202.1 GCA_031264645.1 Prevotellaceae bacterium
GCGACAAAACTCCCGTTTGGAGTGAATATACCTCTGATATATCAGGAGATAGACGGCATAATGAAAGTTGTTCTTGAGGAAGGAGTGAAAATTGTATTCAGTTCTGCCGGCAATCCCAAGACATGGACGAAGACCTTAAAAGACAATGGAATTACGGTTGTGCATGTCATTTCCAGCTCGAAATTTGCCAAAAAAGCCGAAGACGCCGGAGTTGATGCGGTTGTTGCAGAAGGTTTTGAAGCCGGCGGACACAACGGGCGGGAAGAAACAGGCACTTTTGCGCTTATTCCTCAAGTGCGGAAAACCATATCCATACCCTTGATTGCGGCAGGCGGCGTCGGAACAGGAGCGGGAATACTCGCCGCCATGAGTCTGGGAGCCGAGGGCGTTCAAATGGGCACCCGTTTCGCCCTGTCTGCGGAAAGTTCGGCAAATGATGAATTTAAACGCTTGTGCATAAGCCTGAACGAAGGCGATACATTATTATCCCTGAAAAAACTTTCGCCAACGCGTTTAATAAAGAACGAACTGTTTAACAAATTGAAAGAGCTTGAAGACAGGGGCGCAGACGCAGACGAATTGCTGGAATTGCTTGGACGTGGACGTACAAGAACCGGCATGTTCGAAGGCGATCTGGATAACGGCGAACTCGAAATAGGACAAATTGCCTCGTTAATCAGGGAAATCGAACCTGTGGAGACAATCATGCAGAAAATCATAGCGGAATACAACGATTCCCTGAGAAAACTGAAAAAGGGAGACGAGTGGCAGTTTAAATCTTGATTATGAACGATATCATTAACAATATCAAAAACATTCGCAAGCGCATGTCGCAGGCATGTGAAAGAGCTGGTCGGGACGTCGATTCCGTCAGGCTGCTGCTTGCAACCAAGACTGTTACAGCCGACAGGATTCGCCCTGCAATAGAAGCCGGCGAAACTTTGATTGGCGAAAACAGGATTCAGGAATTTGAAGTCAAGAACCGGGAACTGTCCGGTCTGAAGTACGAAAGGCATTTTATAGGGCATCTTCAAGTCAACAAGATAAAGGACATTGTTAAATATGAAGTTGGATGCATACAGTCGCTGGAAAGCATTGAACTGATGCATAAGCTCGACCGGCGTTTTATGGCGGAAGGACGCTCCATAGACGTTATGGTACAGGTTAATACCTCTTTCGAGACAAGCAAGTTCGGACTGGAGCCCGACAATGTCCCCACTTTCCTGAAAGAGTTGGGAAAATATGACACACTGAAACTCAAGGGCTTTATGACCATAGGGCTTTTCGATTCCGATGCTGAAACTGTCCGTCCTTCATATACGCGATTAAGGGAATTGAGAGACAGGGCAATATCCGAAGGAATCATTTCTCCGGAAAGCGCAGAATTGTCAATGGGAATGAGTAACGACCTCGAAACCGCTATAGAAGAAGGCGCTACAATAGTGAGAGTCGGCTCCGCCATATTCGGTGCGCGGACGCCAGTCCTGTGATATTTCGAAAAATGATGTAAATTTGCACGAATTTTTTTTCGAAAGTCATGTTAAAAGAATTAAATGTCGAAAATTATGCTCTTATAGACAGCTTGAACATCAGTTTTCCAGAAGGAATGAGCATTATCACCGGAGAAACCGGCGCTGGAAAGTCGATTTTGTTAGGCGCATTATCGCTTGTTTTGGGCGGTCGCGCCGATTCCAGCATACTGAAAGACACTGAACGAAACTGCATTGTGGAAGGCGTTTTCCATATTCACGGTTACGGACTGGAATCTTTTCTGGCTGAAAACGATATTGATTATGAGCCTGATTTGATTATCCGCAGAACGATTAACCCCGCCGGAAAATCAAGAGCGTTTATCAACGACACTCCGGTTAATGCAGCGATAATTAAGGATATATCCCATAAACTGCTTGACATACATTCGCAGCATCAGAATTTACTGCTGTCAAGCAGCAAGTTTCAACTGTCTGTGGTCGACGCGGTAACGGATTTTGCCGGTCTCAGGGACAAATATGCCGGATATTTCAGTACATATAAAACGGAAGAGAAAAAACTGGAAGACCTGCTTGCACGAAGTTCAAAAGCGAGGGAAGACTTTGATTATACGAAATTTCAGTTCGAGCAGTTGCAGCAGGCGAATCTCAAACCGGACGAACAGGGCGACTTGGAGGCTGAAATACAGGAGCTTTCGAATATGGAAGAGATAAAGACGGGATACGAAAAATTGACGGCTATTCTGTCTAATGAAGAAATATCTGTCGTAAACATGCTGAAAGAGTCGGAAAATATTCTAAACCAGCTATCCAAAGTACATTCCTCCTCAAGCGAACTTGCCGGGAGACTGGGAAATGCCCTGGTCGAAATAAAGGATATGGGCGAAGAAGCAAACAGCATTAACGATTTGCTGGAAATCAATCCCGAACGGCTGGCTGTCGCCGAAAACCGCCTGAACACCATATATGAACTGCAACAGAAGCATCGTGTCGGAACTGTCGCTGAACTTCTTGAGATACAGGAAAAATACGGCAATTCGCTAAGCGAGATCGAAGATTTTGACGAAACAATATCCAAAACTCAAAAGGCTGTAAACGAGAGCTATGAGAAGCTTAAGAAAACAGCTCTGCAAATTTCGACTTTGAGACGTCAAACAATCCCGTCAATAGAAAAACATGTTTCGACTTTGCTTAAATCCCTGGGAATGTCTAATGTCATATTCAGGGTGGAACTGACATATACAGAGCATTTTTCGGCTGACGGAGCGGACAGCATCACGTTCCTGTTTTCGGCAAACAAGGATATGCCTCCGAGAGAAATATCGAAAGTTGCATCGGGAGGGGAAATGTCGCGCTT
Organism: Prevotellaceae bacterium; assembly: GCA_031264645.1. Classification (GTDB taxonomy): domain Bacteria; phylum Bacteroidota; class Bacteroidia; order Bacteroidales; family UBA932; genus JAIRLF01. The sequence goes on from JAISDR010000202.1 coordinate 2,848, forward strand.
AATGCTGGCTCTGAAATCGTTACTGGTCAAAGGAACGAGTTTGCCGACAATAATCTTTGACGAAATAGATACCGGCGTGTCGGGCGAAGTTGCCGACAAGATGGGAGATATTATTAAGGAATTGTCGGAAAAAGCGCAGGTAATCAATATAACTCATCTGCCGCAAATTGCTGCAAAAGGCAGCTCGCACTATCTTGTTTATAAGGAAGATACTGCAACCGCCACATACACCAGAGTACGCAAGCTAAGCAATGACGAACGGGTACTGGAAATCGCAAAAATGCTCAGCGGCAGCAAAATCACCGACACGGCTATGGAACATGCCAAAGACCTGATAAAGGGATTCAATTGAAAATTATCACTTAGAGTAAGGTGTAAAAAATAAAATGGCAAAATTTTACTCTATTCTAAAAACTTCAAGTAAGTATCCTGTGTGACAGAGACGGGTAAGCTTGGTCGACAGAGTTGGGCAACTTGATCAGCAGAGTTGG
>JAISDR010000254.1 GCA_031264645.1 Prevotellaceae bacterium
AATATGGCATTAATTAAGTCTATTTCAGGAATAAGAGGAACTATCGGAGGACAGGAGGGAGATGCATTAACTCCTTTGGACATAGTTAAATTTGCGGGAGCGTATTCTGCATGGATGAAAGACAGGAGTAAAGCGGACGGGCGTTTTAAAGTTGTTATCGGCAGGGACGCCCGTCTGTCGGGAGATATGGTTAACAGGCTGATATCAGGTTCCCTGATTGCATCGGGAGTGGATGTAGTCGATTTGGGACTGGCGACGACGCCGACAGTGGAAATGGCTGTAACCGGTCTTCGTGCCAACGGAGGCATTATCCTCACTGCCAGTCATAATCCCAAGCAATGGAACGCTTTGAAACTGCTCAACGAACATGGCGAATTTCTGAGCGACGCCGATGGAAAAGCTCTGCTGGCGCTGGCTGAAAAATCGGAATTTAACTTCTCCGAAGTGGATGAACTTGGACAGGTAACATACAACAACACATATACGGACGAACACATCAGAGCTGTGCTTGGCTTGCCGCTGGTGGATATCGACGCAATCTACAGGGCGAATTTCAGAGTTGTCGTCGATGCGGTAAATTCCGTGGGGGGCATTGCGATTCCGAGACTTCTGGCGTCACTGGGAGTTCATGTCGTTGAATTGAACTGTACGCCAAACGGACAGTTTCCGCACAATCCCGAGCCGCTGCCCGAACATTTGACGGAGATAGCCGGAACCGTGCCGGCAAAAGAAGCCGACCTGGGGATAGTTGTCGATCCGGATGTGGACAGGCTGGCTATCGTTTGCGAAGACGGCTCTTTTTTCGGCGAGGAATACACTCTGGTTGCGGTTGCCGATTATGTTCTTGGCAAGACCGCGGGCAATACCGTTTCAAACCTTTCATCCTCGAGAGCGCTCAAGGATATTACCGAAAAGCATGGCGGTCAGTATTTTTCGTCGGCAGTGGGAGAAGTAAACGTAGTCGCCGAAATGAAACGGGTAAACGCAGTCATCGGCGGAGAAGGCAACGGCGGCGTGATATATCCCGAACTGCACTATGGACGCGACGCTTTAGTCGGCGTGGCGCTATTCCTTTCGCTCCTTGCACAGAAACGGATAAAATGTTCGGAACTGAGAGCGCAGTATCCCGATTATTTTGTGTCCAAAAACAAGCTTACGCTGACGCCCGAAACGGATATCGACCGAATTTTGCAGAAAGTCAAGAATAAATATTCGTCTCTCAGAATATCGGATATCGACGGCGTGCGGGTAGATTTCGACAGGGAAAAGAAATGGGTTCATCTGCGGAAGTCAAACACCGAACCTGTAATCAGGATATATGCGGAAGCCCCGTCCGAAAAGGAAGCTTCGGTGCTGGCAAAGGAAGTAATTAAAGAATTAAAGAATTGAAAATGAAAAATATCTGCTTTATATTGATTATGGCGCTTTTTTCGTGCAAACAAAGTGAAACAAAAGTAAACATCATTGATAATATGGGAAAATACATTACTGCATCGGCAATTGATGAAACAGTCAAGGAACTTGAATCGAAATATCCACAGTCAGACAGGGAACTGATTGGCAGGGGAGTAAAACTTGTGAGCGAATTTTGGAGTTCCGGAGACGGTTCTCCCGACGAGTTTAAAGAGTTTTGCATCAACAGTTACAGTCAGGATAAAAAAGCGCTGGCAGACCGGTTTTCGAAAAATTTAGAGACTGTTTTCGGACGTTTCAGTCAGGTCGGCAAGGAGATGCAGTTTCCGATACATGTGGAAGACGGGGATTTGCTTCCGGTGGACGAAATTTTCGCTTCGTGGTCGCCGTTTGCGCATGTAAGCGACGACTGGTTCGACAACAAACTCGCAATGATTCTGCATCTTAATTTCCCTTACTATTCGCTGGACGAGAGAAACGCCAAAGGCTTGCAGTGGACGGACGACGAAAATGCAGCCGTAAACCTCGGACTGTATTTCGCTTCGCGGACGCCGGGCAGGATACAGCAGAACATCGATGAAATTTCGACCCGAGCCGAAATGTATATCAGCAATTACAATATCTACATGCACAATATCGTCGATGAAAAAGGCGGGAGATATTTTCCCGAAGACATGCGCCTGATTTCTCACTGGGGCTTGCGCGACGAATTGAAAAGCAACTATACGGACAGGACGGAAACGGGTCTCCTGAAACAAAAACTGATATACGATTTAATGATACGGATCATAAATCAGGAAATTCCCCAGGAAATAATAAATACCCCGGGAAATGATTACTGTCCGGTAAACAACAGGTTTTTCAGAAATGGCAGGGACACTGTCCCCGAAAGGGAAAAGGATACGAGATACGCTTTTATGCTCGAAATTTTCCGCGCTTCAAAAGCCGCCGACAAATACTCTCCCCTGTATCCCGACGCAATAAAACGAGCCTTCGACCAGGGACTGGAAATGACTTTTGACGAGGTCGAAACGATGTTTACAACTTTCCTGTCGGATCCTGTAATCGAGAAAATCGGAGGGTTTATCGGTAGAAGGCTGCGGCGTCCTCTGCGGGCGTATGACATTTGGTATGACGGTTTTAAGGCGCGCAGTTCGATAAACGAGAGAGACTTGTCCGCAAGAACCGTCAAGCAGTTTCCCGACGCGAAGGCGCTGGAAAGGCAGCTTCCCAATATCCTGCAACTTCTTGGATACGGGACGGATCGCGCCGAAGAAATATGCCAGTTTATTGCCGTGGACGCTGCCAGAGGCTCGGGACATGCCATGGGCGCGGCAATGAAGGATGATGTTTCCCGATTGAGGGTTCGCGTGCCTGAAACCGGTTTAAATTACAACGGCTTCAATGTCGCCATGCACGAATTCGGTCATAATGTGGAGCAAACGGTCAGCATGTACGACGTCGACAACTATCTGAACAGCGGAATCCCGAACACCGCCTTTACCGAAGCGCTCGCATTTCTTTTCCAGAAACGGGATTTGGACGTGCTCGGATTCAAGGAAAACAATCCTGATAAAGCGCGTTTGGCAATTCTGGATAACTACTGGCATGCGTTTGAAATCATGGGCGTCGCTCTTGTCGATATGTACACGTGGAAATGGATGTACGCCAATCCGGACGCTAAACCGGAAGAATTGAAAGCGGCGATAATAAGTATCGCTAAAGACGTGTGGAACAAATACTATGCTAAGGTATTCGACGTGGCGGACAGTCCGATTCTGGCTGTATATTCGCACATGATCAGCTATCCGCTGTATCTGGCTGCCTATCCGATAGGACATCTTATCGAGTTTCAGCTGGAACAGCATCTGGAAGGAAAGGATTTTGCAAAGGAAATCGACCGTATATTCAGCATAGGACACTGCTCTCCAAATGTATGGATGACAAAGGCTACAGGCACAAAACTCTCCGTCGAGCCGTTCATAAAAGCCGTAACAAACGTGATGGACGAAATAAACGCGCAGGTAGATGACTGAATCAATTAACAGACAGAATAAATGTCCTGATTGAAAATACCCCCCAACTCTTTTTCAATTGAAAATTACTTCCCTTAGCGTCTCAAAATAATATTTCGCCATAATTGTCGTTCGTCCATTGATAATTAAAAAAAACCTTATCTTTGTTTCGTTAACAAAACATTTAATTTAGTGTAAACGATTAATTAGTAATTAATATGAGTAATTTTAAACAAAACAGGCGCGCATTTTTAAAAACGGCTGCCATCACTGTAACCGCTTTTACAATTGTGCCGCGCAGGGTATTGGGAGGAAATTTCCTTGCGCCGAGCGACGAATTGACCAAAGCCATCATTGGAACAGGCGGGATGGGACGGGGACA
>JAISDR010000263.1 GCA_031264645.1 Prevotellaceae bacterium
GGCGTCTATATTGACTTTTCAATCAAAGCTACAGCATAAACTGCAATACCTTCTTCCCGTCCGGCGAATCCCAGTCGTTCGGTAGTTGTCGCTTTTATCGAGACATTTTCTATTGCGATATTCATTATATTCGACAGTGTCCGGCGCATTTCGGGTATACAGTCTTTTATCTTCGGTTTTTGCAGACACACGGTAAGGTCGATGTTTCCGATAATATAATTTTCTTCTTTAAGCAGGGCGACAACATTCGACAGCAGGATTTTGCTGTCTATTCCCCTGTACTGTTCAAAAGTATCGGGAAAATGAGTACCGATATCGCCCAGCGCCGCCGCTCCGAGCAGGGCGTCGCACAGGGCATGAATTAAAGTATCTCCGTCCGAATGTGCGATACATCCCTTGTAGTGTTCTATCTTTATTCCTCCAAGCCAGAAATCGTAGCCTTCGGATAATACATGAACATCGTAGCCAAATCCTATTCGTGGAATCATTCAGTAAAATATTATTTTGTTTTGGACGTTTTTCCCGTTTTGGACGCTTTTTTATCGGCAGGCTTTCCGGTCTTTACAGCTTTCCCATCGCCTTTCACCCTTGATTCGGCAGCCGTTTTGACCGGTTTGGCGTTCATGTTTCCCGACCTTTTCAGTTCTGTCAAAGTCTTTTGAGGCAGAGTATGCTCGAGCAGAGAAATATGATAGTCGCTGTACCTGTTTTCGTCGACATATTCGAGCAGTTTCCTGTTTCTTTCGTCCTTTCCTGTCTTGAAATAACTGTCTATCTGCTTTATGAAATCGCTTAAAACATTCATATAATTGATATACGCGTCGTATGGCGATGAATAGGGATTGAAATACTTGTGCACATTGCCGTCGGAAAACCACTTTGTACACATGTAATAAAAATGGTCGCTGTTCTGGAGTTTCAGCCAGGTATTGATAAGTTCGGGATCGTGCACGTCCCTCATCCTGTCCGAGAGCGAATAAAGCGTGTCGAATGCATCATCCTGCAAATCGTTGCCGAGCCATGCGCTGAGGTCGCGTTCTTCGTCCGCCCACGATATGGCGAAGGGAACGTGAATTGCAGCTATAGGCTGATGTTTGTCATAAACTTCGGACGGGGTTAGAAATTCGAAATCGGTTGATTCGAAGACCTGTTTCGGCAGATTCCTCATAAACTCGAATATGCCGGACGAAGCGTGCTGATGTTCGCCGAATGTTTCGTAATCCATGAAAAGATTGACTATTTCCTCGTTTTTATCTACGGCATTCAGCCACGAGACATATTTCTCCGAAGTGACAGGCCATTCCGCCCAGCCGCTGTTCGAAAAGCGGAAAGAGATGTCGTCGCTCAGTCGGAAATTCCTCAGCAGTATCTTCAGTTTCGGATTGATTGCATTGGCATAGACATAATTTGGGCTTTTCCATCCGAGAATATGCCTTGCGCCTTCGGTCAGCATTGTCTTGTAGCCAAGTTTTTCGACCTGAGCGCCGATTGCATCCGAATATATCAGCTCCGTCAGGCGGAAAGCGCCCGGAGTATATCCGAAATATTTCCTTATCAGAGAACTGTGCAGTTCGACCTGACGCTGAAATTCCCGTTCATCCTTCATAACAGCCAGACTGTGCGCCGAAGTTTCCGTCAAAAATTCGACACAGCCGGTATCCGCAAGCTCCCTGAAACTTTTCAGAACGTCCGGCGCATACAGTTCGAACTGTTCAATTGCCGAGCCGGTTATGGAAAACGATACTTTAAACTTTTTGCCGTGTTCCCTGATTAATTCGAGCAGCAGCCTGTTCATGGGCAGATAGCAGCGGTCGGCGACCTTTTTCATTATGGAACGGTTGTTGAACTCGTCAAAATAATAATGATTCTCGCCTATGTCAAAAAAACGGTAGCGCCTCAGGCGGAAAGGCTGGTGTACTTGAAAATAAAAGCATATTGTCCTTTTCATACTTCAATATATATTATCCAATTTAGAACTGTGTTAATTTTCTTCCCTGAAATTTTTCGTACAAATCAATCAAGTGAGCAATATGCAGGACAGAGGCTACGCTCCATGCCTGCGACACTGCGCCGCAAGCTTCGTGGGGAGGGTCGCCCGTGTACATCTCGGGGATGGCGCAAATGCATCCGGCAGTCATATCCTGCTCAAAACCGGACATTATACGTTTCGCTTCGGGAATAAACGATTTCCCGTGCAGCTTGAATTTCGCTTCCACGTAATGTGCAAGCAGCCAGACCCAGACGGTCCCCTGATGAAACGCCGAATCCCGCTCTTTTGCCGAGCCTTCGTAACAGCCTTTGTAGACGGGGTTTTTAGGGGATAAAGTCCGTATCCCCTTTGGCGTTAACAGGTCATACTCGATGGCGCTCAATATGTCTGCCTTGACTTCGTCGCCGACAGGACTGTACTGAAGCGAGGTCGCTATTATTTCGTTTGGACGTATTCTCTGATTCTGTCCGTCAACTCCGACATAATCGGCTAAATGCTTCTTTTCGGGCATCCAGAATATTTTCATGAAACTGTCTTCTATCAACGAAGGAATATCTTTCCATTCTTCGACAAAAGCTGCGTCTCCGTATTGAGCCGCAAGTTTCAGCGTATAGCAAACTGCATTATACCAAAGAGCGTTCACTTCAACGGCATATCCATACCGGGGAGTGACGGGGACGTTGTCGACCATGGCGTTCATCCATGTTTTCGGAACTCCGTGTTTCTCCGCCCATATCAGTCCGTTTTCGTGCATCAGTATTCCGTCATTGACGCCCTTGCGGCAGGCGGAGAGGATGCTTTTCATTTTTTCTCCGTAACGCTTCCATATCTGCTCCGATTCGCAGGTGAAGCTTTCGTATTTCTGTATCGCCCAAAAATACCAGAGGGGCGTGTCGGCGGCGTTATAGACCGGATTCAGGGTATCGACAGTGTCGGGAAACAGACCGTTTTTCAATTCAGCCGACATGGAATCAAGTACTGACCTGTATGTCGCGGTATCGTTGCACAACAGGCCCGGCAAAGACAGGAACGTATCCCTGCTGCGGCATCCGTACCAGTGGTATCCGGCGACGATTTCAGTCCCGTGTTCCCTCTTCATGATAAACTGATTCGCCGTATTCTGCAGACGGCTCATAAACGAATTTTTCTCGGGACGAAGCTCCATCTCCCTGTTGAACTTGCGGCTCAGGGACATGGGATTGATTTCGTTCAGCGAGGCTGAAAAGATTATGCTTTCGCCCTTCCTTACAGGCATTTCGAAATAGCCCGGCGAAAACAGGTCTTCCTGATATTCGTATCCTCTTTTCTTTTCTTCCATGTATTCGACATTGTAGTACCAGTCGGGAACGGCGATAAATTCGTTGCTTTTGCTTATCTGCATGTTCAGTTCCGGATATTCCAGATACAGTTTTGAAGATATGCCCCTGCTGATGAGCTTCGACTGCGTGTTTGCATACAGGTTGGCTTTGCTCAGTTTGTGGATGCTTCTGTACGCCAGCATGGGCTTCAGCCTCAGCAGCGTAGGCGAATGAGCGTCGAGCAGGGTATACCGGAGAAGAATCTGCTCTTCGCCGTGAACGACAATCAGTTCCTTTTTCAGGATAACGCCGCCGACCCTGTATGTCAGGGAGGGAATCGGTTCAAACTCGAAGTCCACAATATATTTGTGTCCCCTCGGCTCGTAAATATACGGATACTTGTGGATTGCGAGATTGAAAGCCTGTTCGTGCTGCACAATCGTTTCGTCAAGGGAAGAGAGCAGGACATGCTTCTCCCCGCCGAATTTCTCAATAGGACAGACAAGCCAGCCGTGATATTTCCTTGTATTACAGCCTACAATTGTAGTGCTCAGATATCCTCCCGCCCTGTTGGTGCTTAACAATTCGAGAGGCAGTGAATATTCCAGATTCACCAATTCATTCTTGTTAAAATTCAGGTAGCCCATATTCAAAAAAATTATTATTTTACAAAATACTCTACAAATCTTAAAAATTAAGTTGCAATATTAACATTTTTTCTGCATACTTGTTGAACTTTTTCAAAAAAAAAATATATCCGCCTGAAAACCTTCGCTTTTCATCCTACCGGAAACGTTAAGGGATGCAAAATAAATAACATGTAAATGTTCAATGTCGCCGATTTAGGTACGCGAAATAAATAATTGAAGTTCCCATCTTTTATAAATATGGGAGAAACAAATGATTTCCTAATAATATGTCAATAAACAATAAACAATTTATAATGTCACCCTCCCCACTCCCTACCTTCACCACCAATCGCTTGCGATTGGGGGCGGTGGAAGGAGTTAAGGCGCGATGCAATGCAAATGCATCGCGCTTTTAATGACTCCTGTTACGCAGACATCCCGAATGCCGGCATTTAGACACCCCGAATGCTGGCATTCAGACATCCCCTCCCCCTCCTATAATAATGTCACCCTTTCAGAGTTTTGTGTCAAATCACGCATACAATAAACTGTTACATCTTATTTATTTCGCATCCCTTAACGCCATTTTCACCGTTATTTTACCGTCACATTTTTCAATAATTGCAGGTATGGCAAGCCTTCTGTGTCGAAGCGTTTTAAGTCGATTTCTGATATTTCCACCGATGATTAGCCGCTTAAAAAGACTTGGAAAATTATATGCGACGGTCATCAGCAGCAAAGCGGCTTCCGTTCCGTCAAGATCGGTCTGATTCATCCTGTCCGGCCCCATAATCATACTTGAGTTCAGTTCCACATCTTCTTCAAAAATACGGAGTTGCTTACCCTGCGCCTGTGGACGGTCGGCTACTTTTTGGCGTACAGCTATCATTCTGCGGGTTCAGCCCAATCCAGTGCCTGATATTCGAACTCGCCAGTCTCCATACCCTCATCCATGACAAGCCATGTCTTTTGCGCTGCTATTTTACGCTGGACAGTAACATACATCGGAACCGCTGTTATGTAATCTGTTTTTCTGTCTTCCGTCTCCAAATACTCAAGAATATCTTTGCTGTAAAAACCGGAATCCAGCCGTAACAGACCGATTTTTTTGTTCCCTAAAAAAAATAGCGTTTCTTCTAAAAAAGCCTTAAAGTTGTTGGCTGTATGAGCATCTCCGGAGCGAAGCCAAAAGTTGGCTACCATTTCTATTTCCGAAACAAATGCCATAATCGGGTGATGGGACTTGCGACCGGGCTTGTGTTTATTGTA
>JAISDR010000275.1 GCA_031264645.1 Prevotellaceae bacterium
ATTCGCGGAATACATGCAGGGTTACCGGACAACGTAACTTTCTCCTCATCGGGCGCAAAATTCCGATTGTCGACTGCAATGTTCCTGTCCGCAACTTCGACATCGCGTTCCGAAAGTGCGGATATTGCTGTCTGGAAACGGAATGTTCCGATCAATGAAGGAAATGTTCCGATCGCGTCGAGAAGGTTTCCCAAAGTGGGGAAAGTTTCCTGACTGCGTCGAGAAGGTTTCCCAAAGTGGGGAAAGCTTCCTGACCGCGTCGGGAAGGTTTCCGCAAGCGGGGCTATCGGCTCTTTTATAAGCCCGCGGGCTTCTCCGAGAAGCCTGATCGACTCTTTTATATAAAAAAGTCTTCGCCTAAAGGCGAGGGATTTTCCCCCGGAAGGAGACATTAATAACATATAATAGTGTGAACTTTCTGGATTGCTTCGTTCCTCGCAATGACGGATAAGCGTGTGTTGAATAATGGGCGTAATGTCAGACGGTTATCCGTCATTGCGAATAACCGTTTCGTGCCGCAACTAAGAGCGAAATGACGCTTAGTCAGGACATAACAACAGTCGTCATCATAAATCGAAGTAATCCATCCTCGACATCGAAGTAAAAAGCCTCTCTCATGTTCATCCGCTTGACAAAGGGCGGAATCAAATCGAATTCCGCCCTTTTGATTGTGTATCAAACAGTGTTTTGTCTATTTCGAGTTTGCCTTGTAGTACTTAATCATTTTAGGGATTACAGTCGAGAGGTCTCCGACGACAGAGTAATCGGCTATTTGATTGATTGGGGCGTTAGGGTCGTTATTAATCGAAATAATCATTGCGGATTCCTGCATTCCGGCGGTATGCTGTACCTGACCAGATATTCCGCAGGCGATATACAGTTTCGGGCGTACCGTAACTCCTGTTTGTCCCACCTGGCGGGCATGGTCGGCATATCCGGCGTCCACCGCGGCGCGCGAAGCCCCGACTTCTCCTCCGAGAACGGAAGCAAGCTCGAACAGCAAGTCGAAATTCTCCCTTGAGCCGACGCCATAGCCGCCCGACACAATTATCGGAGCGCCCTTGATATCAATCTTACGTTCCTCGAGATGCCGTTCTATTATCGAAATAACAAAATCCTCGTCCCTGACATATTTATTCACATCAACAATCTTCAGCTCGCCGGTTTTCGGTTCCGCAAGCATTTCCCTGCGCATCACGCCCTCGCGAACCGTAGCCATCTGCGGGCGATGGTCGGGATTGATAATCGTAGCGATGATGTTTCCCCCGAAAGCGGGACGTATTTGAAGCAGCAGATTCCTGTATTCATTGCCTTTGGTATCCTTGTGGTCGCCAATTTCGAGGCTTGTACAGTCGGCGGTAAGTCCGCTTTTCAGAGCTGAAGAAACGCGCGGAGCGAGGTCGCGTCCCAAAGACGAGGCGCCAAACAGCGCGATCTGGGGTTTTTCCTCCCTGAACAGTCCCACGACTATGGACGTGTGGGGGAGCGTACGGTATGGAGCCAAACGTTCATCGTCAGCTATATGCACGATATCGGCGCCATACGAGTACAGCTCCTTTTCGACGCCCGACAGCTGATGCCCGATAAGCAAAGCCTCGAGTTTGCAGTTCAGCTGTTTTGCCAGCTCGCGTCCTTTTGTGAGCAGTTCGAGGCTCACGTCGGCAATCCTGCCTTTCTCTGTCTCGCAGTAAACAAAAATATTATTCATTGTCAAATTCTTTATCCTGTATAAAATCAATCTTATCTATCTTTTCAAAAAATTCGGCGACCTTTTCACCGTATTTTGCTTCCAGTTCTTTCCACTCGCCGCTTTCCAGTATCAGCAGGGAGTGAATATTGTCTTCGTTCAGGCTCAGCCGCATAACCCTTATTTCGAACTCGGGTTTAATTATGTCGTTGAATTTCCTGATAATGGCGTATTCACTGTCGCTGGCGCTCAGGACGTGCCTGTCGTCGTCGATATAGATAACAGGCTTGCCGTCTTCATAATCGGCGTCAACAGCGTAGGGGAGATATTCATCGGCGAGAATGTTTATCAGCTCGCAATAGTCATCATCCGTTGTTACCGGCACCGTGAAGAGCATTTCGAAAAGTTCTTCCGTATCGAAGTCGTCAATGCCAACTCCTTCAAACTCTTCGTTGTCTTCCTCATCCTCGTCCGGCGTAATATAATCGTTAATCTCGTCTTTGTACAAGTCGATATACTTTTTGGATTCTTCTTCAAACAAAATCCTCATATCATTCTGTGAAGGTATCATGTCTATATTGTTTTAAATTGTTTAACCTATTGTATGATTGGCGACAAGTTCCTTTATCAGGGATTCGATATCCGAGTCGACGTCGCCGAGTTTTTTCGATTCCTTAACCTGAAAAACCACGTTTTCAATCTTTTTCACCTTTGTCGGAGAACCTTTCAGACCGAACTGCTCTTCTTCGCCCGAAATATCCGACACGCCCCATTCGGGAATATTCAGATAAGTCCTGAGCTGGTGAAACTCAATGTAATCGGCGTCCTGCGCCTGCATTTCACTGACCGTCTTTGCATGCTTGTATTTCATCAGGCATTTCGCGTTTCGCGGACGGCACGAGGGCGCCGACGCATTAACCGTCACAACCAGCGGGAGTTTCCCCCTGACGGTTTCCACTCCGTGTTCCAGACGGCGCAAAACCGTAATCTCGCCGTTTTCGCACGAGAGTATTTCTTCGGCATACGTTATTTGCGGCAGTCCGAGCTTTTCGGCAACCTGCGGACCAACCTGCGCAGTGTCGCCGTCAATTGCCTGACGTCCTGCGATTATTATGTCCGGCTTGATCTTCCGTATAGCGCACGCAAGGGCGTATGAAGTCGCCAGCGTATCTGCTCCGGCAAATTTTCTGTCGGTCAGGAGCACGCCTCCGTCAGCGCCTCTGAACAGTCCTTCGCGGATAATGTCCGCAGCCCGTCCCGGTCCCATTGTAAGCAATTCCACCGTTGTTCCGGGATTGCTGTCCTTCAATCTCAATGCCGATTCCAGCGCGTGCAAATCCTCGGGATTGAAGATTGCAGGCAAAGCGGCGCGGTTAACAGTTCCTTCGGCAGTCATGGCGTCCTTGCCGACATTGCGGGTATCAGGAACCTGTTTTGCCAGGACTACTATTTTTAAGGGTTTAGTCATAATATTTATATAAAAATTTAATCTGAAATTTCATTATCTTAAACAATCAACGTTTAATACAGGTCATGCCTGCCTGTTCGATCCGCCGAAGTTCATTGGCATTATTGAACCTTGCCTGTCGTCCACTTTTATTGTTCCGTGCATCGATTCATACTTCGAAATATTTTCCTGCAATGCATGCAGCAGTCTTTTTGCATGTTCCGGCGTCAGGATAATCCTGCTCTGCACTTTTGCCTTTGGCGCTCCGGGCATTATCCGGACAAAATCCAACACAAATTCCGACGAGGAATGTGAAATAATAGCCAGATTGGAATATGTTCCCTGTGCTGTCTCTTCAGTGAGTTCAATGTTTATTTCCGCTTGATTTTCCATCACTTCTTTTCATTTATACTGTTAATACTCATTTATTATATATTTATTTTTATTCATGTTCCCGGACTTAACATCCCTTCCAGATTGAAACGGTTTCGATAGTCCTGTATCGAGCGTTCGATTATTTCGTGCGCTTCCGCAACTCCGTAAGCCGAGGTCAGCTCGCACTTGGGCTTGACAACTCCCGGAATATCCTTGTACGTTATGAAATAATGTTTCAAACGCTCGAGCACGTAACTCGGGATGTCCGAAATGTCGCTGTAATCGCCATAAACGGCGTCGTTATCCATGACGGCAATCAGCTTGTCGTCAGCCTGATTTCCATCGATAAGCCTGAACCCGCCTATCGGACGCGCTCTCACAAGTATGTCTCCGTGAGTGATTACCTTTTCCGTTAAAACGCATATATCTATCGGGTCTTCGTCCCCGTTGATGTCGAAGCGCTGGAGAAGTTTCCTGCTTGTTTCGGCAACGAGTTCGCCGCAGTATGTCTGCGGAATAAATCCGTAAAGAGCCGGGATGACGTTGGAATATTTCTGCGGACGGTCTATGCGAAGGTAGCCGCTTATTTTGTCCACTTCGTATTTCACCGTGTCGGTCGGCACTATTTCGATAAAGCATGTAACCACTTTTGGCGCTTCTTTTCCGAAACTTATGCCGTGCCAGGGATGCGACTTGTATCTCATTCCCATGAGCCGCCCAACTATGGGGTCGAAAGAATCATACATATATTATTTCCATTTTTTAAATAATTTCAGCGCTTTCCCTCGGTATCCAGCCCTGACTTTTTCCGTCGTTAAGAATTATCCTGTAATAGTTTCCCTGACGGTCTATTATTCTTACTTTCAAGCCTTCGTGAATAATAAAGAGATCCGATCCCGAATTATTCGGCGTGCTTTTGACTACAATTTCGGACGAATATATAATCGCCTCCGAACGGTTCAGCGCCTGTGTCCGTTGCCTGTACCCGAGATAAAACGATATGCCGCTCAATAAGATAAACAGGCAAAATCCTGTAAAGGAGAGCTTCCTTTTTCCGGACGCCTGCGAAAAGATAAAAACGGACAACAGCAGCAGGGACAGGATGATGAATGTGTAGAATACCGCCGCCCAGACGCCCGTCTGAAAGATGTTCATCAAATTGTCCAGCCAGCTCGTTATGAACACGTCCTGAATTTCGTCTATTTTATCAATCTGCATGGCTTTCACAAAATCCAGATTGTGCAGAATGTCGGGATTTGTGGGATCAAGACGCCGCGCTCTTTCGTAATTCAAGTGCGCGGGACCCAGTAAATTCTGCTTGAAACAGGCATTTCCAAGATTAAAATATATTTCGGCAGATTCCCCTTTTTCGTTTAAAATCTGCTCGTACAACTGCGCCGCTTCCCTGTAAGCGCCAATGGAATAGCTGTTGTTGGCGCTGTTCCACAGAGTATCCGCGGGAATCCCGGCTGCAATAAGAGACGCCGCCGATATTAAAAACGCTGTAATTGAACTTATAAATCTCATCTAAAATCTGTTTTTATTATCCAAAAATAAGCGCAAAATTACACTAATTTCACAAATATCATAATGAAGAGGGATAAACTGTTTCATCTTTGACTTTAATTTAAACTCTTAACTCTTAGTTTTTAGTTCTCGTCACGCTCCCACTATTGTAACTGTTTTACCGTCCACGGTTTCCTTTTTCATATAGAGTTTATTCTCCCATTTGACGGTCTTACGGCGGTCGAATACCACCATCCAGCCTTCGTTGCAGCAATGAAGATCCATGTAACCGGCGGTCTGG
>JAISDR010000073.1 GCA_031264645.1 Prevotellaceae bacterium
ACTTTCACAATTAAAAAACGATGATGAATAATCAACAGTTAAACAGCAAAATAAATTAAATAATTATAGCAATGAAAGAAAAAGTCAGTCAGATTATTACAGCGTTGTTGGAATTACAGGGTAAAGGATATTTCAATATATCTTTAGAGTGTGAAGGAAATTCGTTTAGCGTACGAATTTACAAAGGAAAATTGGATTTGCATAAATATCCGGTTATTGAATATAGCAAGAATGCTACTCAATCCATGTTAATAAACGGTTCGGGATATTATGTTGACGACCAGGATAATAACATGTTGTATTTTGTCGATTATGAAATCAAAAAACGGAACAAAAATGACACATCAAATGAATTACAGTCAAAGAATTGAACCGGCAAAAGCAAATTGCGCTTTTCAGGGTCTTCATGGGGTTTTTCGTAAAAACTGCCAAGCGTCCGATTGACGTCGTGATAAGCCTGCGTCAATTAACGAAAAAAGGAACGCCCATTCCTGCGTCCCTTTCATTTTCGATTCTCCTGTCTGCGAAATTACGGTATAATAACGCTTACGATTTCGCACCATGGTCCTGTTTGACCCTTTTCGTTTTGCCAGCACGCCGCTATGGAAAAGACTTTTGTCCGTTCGTCTTCCGTAAATTCGAAGATTTTCGGAGTACGTGTAACCATTATACTGTTGGTAAGGACGCTGTAGTCTGTCGCCGGTGCGTCGAGCACTATGGATTTAAACACTGCGCCGACTACGCCGTAAGGTTTTGCCTTGCTTGTAGTATTCTGGTCTTTAAAGGATACTTTCAGACGGCGGAAATCCAGTATCTCAATGAGGAGGACAGGGTGTGTCGTTGGCACGTCGATAGTTGTCGGCGTGGTGTCGTGCACGTGAAGACCCATGTCGAGGCGTTCTGCGTCGGTGATGATTGGGTTCTTCAGACGGAATCCTACCATCGCGCGAACAAGAGTAACATAGTTTTTGCGTGCTACATTCTTCTCCGCTACAATGACGGTGGTGCTGTCCGGGCTGTCTGCCTTCTTGTGCAGGGGTACAAAAACGTCGTAGGCAGTCTGCACCTCCGTAACCTCTTCGAGTGGAATGCCCCATCGAGATGCGTTTACAGACACTTTCGAGTTGAAATTGGAGCCCCATGGCACCAGTTCCGAATCTTTTGGGGGAATATAATCCCAATAAGTTTTGCTCATAACATCTTATGTTTTAATATAATAAATGATATATCCGAGCCTCCCGGTGAAGTCATTGCGTTTTGCAGTGAGGTCACTGAACCTCTCGGTGAGGTCACTGAATCTTTCAGTGGGGTCATTGAACCTCTCGGCGAGGTCATTGAATCATCCAGTGAGGTCATTGAGAGTCTCAATGAGGTCACTGAATCATCCGGTGAGGTCATTGAGAGTCTCAATGGGGTCACTGAGCCTTGCAATGGGGTCATTGAGCCTTGCAGTGAGGTCGCCGGATTGCCTGTTGCGGTGAATATGCGATATGTTCCTGTTTCTGTCATTACTGTAAAATTTCAAAATAAAGTGCAAAAGTACAGGGAGCACTGCGTCCACACAAGGTCAAAAAGGCTGGGAAATTGGACGATTTTACTTATTTTCGAAAATTTTATTGCCATTCCTCTGTTACCTTTTTGTATTCCGCCAACTTCACGCAATATTCCGTTGCCGCTTCGACGTACTGGTCGCGGCTTTGCTGAAGCAGATTTTGGGCGTCGAGCAGGTCGGAGAGAATAGAGATGCCCGCCTTGTAATGGTCTTCGCTCATGCGGATGTTCTCTTCGGCTACGGCGATGGATTTTTGAGCAAGCAAGACCTGTTGATATGCTTCGTTTAATTCGGCGGCGAAGTGTTGCATCTGAATCAGCAGCAATTCGGCGGTTTCGTTGCGGGTATTTTCGGCAGACTGCAATTCAATCTTCTTCTTTTTGACAGCGTGAGAACCGCCCCACCAGTCCGTAATCGGAACAGATACGCTGGCAAAAACCATTCCGAAATTATTTTTCATCCCATCGTTCCTGTGCATATCGAATTTCATATAATTGTAACCTGCGCCGACGGCTACGGTCGGCAGGTTTTTACCGGTTTCCATTTTGACCTGCAATTTTGCCACGTCCACGCTTTTTTCCAGCAAACGGTATTCGGGGCGGTTTTGCAAAGCCTGCTGATGGTCTGCTACTGTAGTGGGCGGCGTCATGCCGGCGAAGTCGGGCTGTTCAATGCCTTCAAAAGTTCGGGCAGAAGCGACGAAATGGAATTTCCGGTTTGAGTAATGCAACTTTCTTTCCTTTCCCGATTCCTTTTGTGAATCAAACTTCTTCATAATATGCTATTCTGCTTTCTATTTCCGAAAAATTATTTTCTTTTTCAAATAAGAATGTTTTGAATCCCAATGCTTTTCCGGCGGCGATATTGGCTTCGCCGTCGTCGATATAAAGCGTTTCCTCCGGATTGATTCCCGCTAAACTGATTACCATTTGAAAAATCTCGGGTTCGGGTTTCACGCAGCCAAGTTTATATGACAGATACAGTTCATCGAAATAATATTCCAACGGTTTTCTTCCCGGCAAAAATTCTTCCGACCTCGCCCAACTCATGGATATTTCGTTTGTATTACTCAATAACAATACTTTATATTTTTTGCGAAGTTCCAGTATGTAATCAAGTTTCTTTTGTTCGACGGGTATAAGCCAGTCATGAAATCCCATATCAATATCTTTGCCGTCGATATTTTTCCCTGTCATTTTGCATATTTCCACGTAAAAATCTTCCCTCGAAAGACTTCCACTTTCAATTTGACTGAATAAACCTTTTTGTCTGTACGGGTCAATCAATTCTTCGATATTACTTATTCCCACTTCCTTAAATCTCTTGATGGCGGCAGGTCCGTTTATTTCAATAACCACTCCTCCAAAATCGAATACAATGTTTTTTATTTTACTCATATACTTAAAATTTGTAATTTTTAAAACTTGGCGGATTGCTACTCAAATCATAATAATCTGCCGTAACTTTAATACCCCTGTTCAATGCTTCATTCAGGATAGCAGAACCTATGAATCCGCTTGCTCCTATCAATACGATTTTTTTCATCTTTTTACATTTAACTTTTTACTTTCTTTTTTTTATTAAATACTGAGGGACAACATAAACAAATTGACCAAAGTTTTTACTCCCCCGTCGCATTCCAGTATTCCGCCAGTTTCACGCAATATCCCGTTGCCGCTTCGACGTACTGGTCGCGGCTTTGCTGGAGCAGGTTTTGTGCGTCGAGCAGGTCGGAGAGGATGGATATTCCCGCTTTGTAATGGTCTTCGCTCATGCGGACGTTTTCTTCGGCTACGGCGATGGATTTTTGGGCAAGCAAGACCTGTTGATATGCTTCGCCCAGTTCGGCGGCGAGTTGCTGCATCTGAATCAGCAGCAGTTCGGCGGTTTCGTTGTGGGTGTTGATGGCTTGCTGCACTTCCAGACGTTTCTTTTTGACAGCGTGCGAGCCGCCCCACCAGTCCGTAATCGGAATAGATACGCTGGCAAAAACCAGTCCGAAATTATTCTTCATTCCATCGTCCCTGTACATATCGAAATGCATATAATTGTAACCTGCGCCGACGGCTACTGTCGGCAGGTGTTTGCCGGTTTCCATCTTGACCTGCAATTTCGCCACGTCCACGCTTTTCTCCAGCAGACGGTATTCGGGGCGATTTTGTAAAGATTGCTGATGGTCTGTTGTTACGACAGGCGGCGCGATGCCTGTGAAATCGGGCTGTTCGACGTCGAAATTTTCGACATCGACGCCGATATGCTGTGCGAAAGCCATTTTCAGCGTCTGTGTTCCGTTTTCGAGTTTGAGACGGTTGGCGGCGAGGCGGTTTTGTTCGAGTTCCACTCGCAACCGGTCGTTCCGGCTGGTCAGTCCCGCTTCAACGACAACGCTCACGTCGCTGTGCACACGCTGCAACATCGTTTCGGCTTCGGCGATGGTTTTCATTTTTTCCTTCAATGAAACAAGTTGCCAGAAGTAGCGTTCCGTAACGAGTAACGCTTCGTTAACGCTCATCTGTTTTTGGAGTATGCTTGCTTCCACGCCCGCTTTGGCAAGGCGGTTGCCGTTGACAATCTGTCCGCCGGCGAAAACAGGTTGCGTAGCCATCACTCCCGCAATCATGCCGTTTTTCAGCATTTCGATTTTTTGCGGTTCGCTGTTTTCTAATGCGGCAAGGGCATTCGGGTCTATCGGTACGCCGCTTTGCATTGCCCATCCTATTACAGGATTAAGAACGCTCATCAACGGCTGCATCGACGCCGACATATCCATTTCCATTGACATCATCGGTTTGTTTGCCGCAAAGTTCATACTTGTTGCGCTGATATTCGGAAAATATTTTGTAAATGCTTCCTTTTTTGTCTGTTCTGCCGCATCTATTGACAATTGTGCATTTTTGACTTTGGCGTTATTTTCCAGCGCCATCTGTTTACATTTTTCGAGGCTGTACATTTCCTGCGCCGGCGCCTGATAAACACTCAAACACAATATGAGTATTATTATGATATTATGTCTCATTACGTAATTATTAATTATTAATTGTTTCGTCCTGTTTTCTGAAAATCAGCCAGTACACCACCGGCATCACGGTAACAATCAGTATCATCGAAACCAGCGTTCCGAAGAAGATGATTGCCGCCATGCCCGACCACATCGGGCTTGCGCTGATAAGCATTGGCAGCACGCCCATCGAGGCGCAGGCGGAAGTGAGGAAGATGGGTCGCATCCGTCGCTTACCGGCTTCGAAAGCGGCTTGACGGACAGTTTCGCCGCGCTTAAACCGCAGAAATTCGATGTAATCGAACATGATTATTCCATTGCGGACAATAATTCCTACAAGCCCGATTATTCCAAGTATTGCGAATACGCTAAAGTCGATATGAAGAATCCATACGCCGAATGTCGCTCCGAAAACGCTCAAAGCCGACGACAGCATTATAATCGTAGCCAGACTGATTTTTCGGAAATGGAAAACAAGGATAAAAAACATCATAAGAAATGCGATAACCATTGCCAGATATATTGGCGACATTGTTTCGTCTTCAAACTCGGACAAGCCGCCGTATTCACATTCCACATCGGCGGGCAGTTGCGGCACGATTTCGCTATCCACATAACGGATTATTTTTGCAAAAACCTTGTTGGCGTATTCGTCGCGCTTTATGTCGGCAAGCACGCTCAATGTCCTTATACCGTTGCGGTGCGCAATGCAGCCTTCATCCCATTCGGGTGTAATATTGCCGATTTGCCGCAGGGGAACGGATACTCCGAGCAAGCCGGAAATCTGCACGTCGTGCAAATCGGAAATCGTATTGTCGGCTTGTTCAGGCTCGATACACACGGGAACGGCGTAATTGCCTTCCCACAGGTCGCTTATTTTCATACCCGTCAAACCCGATGCTATGCCCATCGAAACCAGCGTTTTGTTAATTCCCAGACGCGAAGTTTCGTCGAGGTCGAGTTCTATTTTCGCGCTTTGAACGGGAGTATCGAAACTCGTGCGCACCCACAAACATTCGTCGAGCGATTGCAGATAATCGCTCACTTTTTCCGCCTGCGTTTTCAAACCTGCAAAGTCTTCGCCGATAAGCCGGATTTCTATCGGCGCATTAACCGCCTGAAAATCGAGTTGCTTAAACCTGATGTATGCTTCGGGAAAACAGAAAGCATAGCGGTCGGCATATTCGTCCAGCATTTCTTCGGTCGCGCGGTTGGAAACGGTATTGACGATAAACTGTCCGTAGGCTTTCGACGGCATATTGGGCGCATAGCTAACATGAAAACGCGGCGAACTTTCGCCGATGAATGCGGTTACGGATTTCACGCGCGGGTCTTGCCGCAGGATATGTTCCATGCTGTCGGCAATGGCGGCGGTTTTTTCGAGCGGACTGCCCTGCGGCAAGTAAATTTCAACGGCAAACTGGTTGCGCTCGGCAATCGGCATCATGCGCATGGGGATATTCAAAAACAGAAGCACGCCAAGCAAAACACTTCCTGCGCCGATGGCTATTGTCGTTTTCGGATACTCAAAAACCGTGGCAAGCAGCCGCTCGTAAGTCGATTGAACATAGTCGAGAATACTCTTTCGAGGTTTTTGGGAAGATTTGTCTGTAACGCTGTGCAGCCCTTTTTTATCAGATAAAATTGAAAAATGGGAATAACAAACGTCGCGACGAGCAGCGAGATACCGAGCGTGATACATAATGTTATGGGAAAATCTACGAGAAAATCGTGTGTCATTCCCGTAGTCGTAACAACAAGCGGAATAAAGGTGATGCTTATTGCCAGCGTTGCCGAGAGGATGGACTTGAAATATTCCTGCGCACTGTGGACAGTTGCCTCGCGGCGGGGTTTTCCCTGGTCAAGTTTGTCGATATAGCTGTCGATGACAACGATGGAATTATCTACAATCATTCCGAGCGTTAAAATAAGTCCAGCCAATGTAATCATGTTCAGCGGAATACCGAGCATATACATGATTACAAGCGATATTACTGCCGAAATGGGGATGGACGTTGCCGCCACTACCGCTACGCGGAAAGGCAACAAAATCATCGTTACCAGCACAACGGCGAGAACGGCAATCAGCAGTTCCATCAAAAAGTGGCTGATGGACGCGCCGACCACTTCCGGCTGGTCAACAATCCGGTTGATGTTCATGCTTTCGGGCAGTCCGGTTTTGAATTTGTCCAGTACTTCATTGACTTCTTTCCCGAAAGCGACAATGTTTGCCGAAGGATTGACTTCGACTGACAGCAGTATGCATTTTCGCCCGTTGTGGGTAATGTAACTGTCGGCTTTGGGATACTCGCGCACCACCCGCCCGACATCTTTCACGCGCACCACATCGCCCTGCGGCGAGGAAAAAATGATTTGTCCGGCAATTTCCTGTTCGCTGCGAAAACTTTCGGCAATATGAACCGGCGTAATGTTTTGGCTGTTTTCCAGCGTACCGCTCACAGTGGTAAAACCCTGCGTAAAGAGAGTTGTCATCAGCATTTTTGAGCCGACGCCGTAAGCCGACAGTTTTTCGCTGTCCACGTAAATGGTGATTTGTTCCTTTTGCGAGCCGAAGCGTCGCACGTTGGCAACTGTCGGTACGCAACGCAGGCGGTCTTCCAGTCCGTCGGCGTAACTGTCGAGTTCGCGGTAGGTTTTGTCGTCCGATTCCATCGTGATAAGCAGCGAAGACACATCGCCGAAGTTGTCGTTGGTAATCACCGCCAGCACACCCGACGGCAACGACGATTTGAACATGTTGATGCCGTGTTTGATTTTGCTCCAGACGATGTCTTTGTCCTTCACATCGTCGGCTAATTCCACGAAAATGTAGCAAATTCCCTCTTCCGATTTGGAATGGGTTTTGGCGCGTTTCACTTCGGAGTAAGTAAAAAGATAGCGTTCGAGCGGTTTGGTCACTTGCTCTTCCACCACCTGCGAACTCGCGCCCGGATACACGCCGACAACCACGCCCTGACGGATGATATATTCGGGCATCTCCTGCTTGGACATCATTACCAGCGAGTAAACTCCCGCGATAAACAGCGCCGCCACCAGCAAAATGACGATTTGCCGGTTTTTCATTGCCCATTCTATGATTTTATTATTCTTTTGCATCGTTTTCGTTATTAATTGAGATTTTTATTCCCTCGCTTACTTTCTGAAAACCCTCTGTAATCAGACGGTCGCCTGCCGAAAGTCCTTCGGTTATGGCAATGCCGTTATCGGTCAGGTTGCCTGTTTTTACAAAGCGACGTTTGGCAACATTGCTTTCCGCAAGCCAAACGTATTTACTGCCGTCTGTCGCGATTTGCACGGTGCGATTGGGAATGACGATGCCTGCCTGCGATTCGTTTTGTTTCAGATACGCCTTGCAGACCGTTGCCCGGCACGGTTATCGATGCCGATTTTCACTTCGTAAGTGTGCGAAATGGCATTAGCGATGACGCCTTTCAATTCGACTTTTCCGGTAAATGTGTCATTGTTCAGAGCGGGGACTTCTACGGTCGCATCAATGCCGACGGCAATGTCGCCGATTTCGTTTTCGGGGACGGAGATTTTCACGTTCACCCTGTCCACCGACACTAATCTGAACGCCGTTATTCCGGGCAGCACATTCACGCCCGGTTCGACCGAACGACTTGTAACGATTCCACTGCGAGGCGCATACAGCCGGCAGTCGTCGAGATTCTTACGCGCAATCTCCAGCATCGACTTTGCCTGTTGCAGACTTGTTTCCACTTCCACAAACTTGATGCCGGGAAGACTGCCGTTGTCGTGAACTTTCGCAAGACGGTCGTAAGCGTCCTGCGCACGATTGAGTTGCGACTGCGTCGTGGCAAGCGAATTTTTCGCCGTAGCGCTGTTGAGCGTGGCGAGTAACTGTCCTTTTTGCACACGCTGTCCTTCGGAAACAAAAACTTCCTCCACCGTTCCGGGCATCGAAAAACTGAGCGATATGGCAGACGATTCTTCTACCGTCCCGACGTAATTCCGACTGCCCTGTTCACTCGAAAACCCGACAGTCTGTACTTTTACGGGAATAACTTTGTCCGTTTTCGGAACTTCTTTCCCTCTCTTTTCGCAACCCGACAACCCGATAATCGCAAATATCATTGCCAAATTGATGAAATATCTTATTCTTATCATACCTAAAAAATTAAAATCCAACTGTTTATCCATTCTTTATACTGTTGAAAACCGAGTGCAAAGGTACGGGGAGTATTTTATACGGAAAAGGTCAATTCTGCTGCAATGTTGGACTAAACGGCTGAAATGTAATTTGATTTCGGTAAAAAGGATATAATGATTGGAATAATACGCTAAAAAGTTGTACTTTTGCCGGCAAAAATACAGTAATATGGAAAGAAAAGTAACGCCATTATCGTGGCAGACAGACATTAGCAGTCAGGCAAACAGAGTAAGTATTGATAACGATATTATTCTGTATGACAATTTTACGTCTGTGGGAAGCCCTGTTTTTAATTTCCCGTTCAAATTTGATATGCTGTTTTTGGTAGTCTGTACCAAAGGAAATATAATCGGAACGGTTGATTTTCGACCCTATAATTTAACGGCGCCATGTGCAATCATTATTCGTCCCAACCAGATTTTGCATTGCGAGCACGTCAGCGAGGATTTTGCGGGCTATTGTCTTGTGATTTCGCAACGTTTAGCGCCCGAACTGTTGCCGCTTGTCGATAAACAAGCCACTATATTGGCCGCCATTAAGGAATATCCATACGCACAACTTTACCCAGAAGGTATGCCGTTTGTGAAAAAATATTTTTTTACGCTCAAAAAAATAATGGCAATGACCGACAGTCCCTATCGTCTGGAAATGATAAAACACCTGACAATGCTGTTTTTTTATACGACATATTCATTTTTTCAGAAACGTATCGACACAACACAACAAACTCGACAGGGTCTTTTGGTAGAACGGTTTACTAACCTTGTGCGGGAAAATTACCGCCGCGAACGGGACACAGAATTTTACGCCGACAAACTGTGTCTCACAACGAAATACCTGTCGCAAGTAATCAAGACCGCCACAGGTAAATCGGCTGCCGACTGGATTGCCGATTTTGTAATACTCGAAGCAAAAGCCCTGCTAAAATCCACCAATATGACCGTGCAGCAAATCAGCGATGAACTGAACTTTCCGTCACAATCGTTTTTCGGGAAATACTTTAAAAGAATTGTTGGCATGTCGCCGAAGGAATATCGGGGGAGTAAAACGCAGTAATTATTGGAAAGTGCTTTTCAAACTGCTTCAGATTTTCCGTGCTGTCATCAATAAACAGATACTGGTTCACAACGTGGTTGCAGGAAAGAAGTACGCCGATGGACGCGGCGAATGACAGGCGGCAGTCGCTACGGTCTGTCGAGAGTTTTTCATACCGGCTGTCGGTTGATACCTGCGAGGGCAAATCTTCCACGTCCGAAAGGGTATGCAGGCAGAGGATATTGTCGCCCACGCGCATTTCGTCCGCGCCCAGGGCGATGTCTTCCAGACAGGTCGTATTTTCCAGCGAAAGCGAAAAATACTTTTCAACCAGCCCTGCCGTTCCCTGTGTCCCCACTGTCCCTGTAATTTCGTCAGAGGTTAATCGCGTCAATTTTACAAACCCGCTGTCGTTCACAATCCTTTCAAATTGTCCGACGGCTTCCAAAAACTTCTGAACGGTTTCTTTGTCCCGGATTTCTTTCGGGACAAGAAAACCTCTGCACAAAGTATTGAAATTGCTTTGCGTCCGCTCTTTCGTTGTCTTCGTCAAAAACAAAAAACAGGCGTGGTTCAAATAGGGGCGTTCGTTAAAATGCAGTTCAAAGGAGCGGCTTAAGAAACTTAAATCATCCTTTTGAATATCGGGCGTGTAAGTTTCTTTGATAAACCAGTCGGCTTTATGCACGATACTGTAATTGGGCAATACCCTGATGGCCTTTGTCCATGCCGAGTGTACCGCTTCATACTCGTCGCCGGTTACGGTAAAGAGTTCGGGCAGTTCCACCCGAAACCCTACCGTAATATCGGCATCCTTTGAAACGATACAGCCGTTTTCCACCGCCAGAAGCGGGAATTTGCTTTCCAGCGTGGATGCTCTCATTACGTTTCTCATACTTCTTTCTTTTT
>JAISDR010000132.1 GCA_031264645.1 Prevotellaceae bacterium
CTGCGTGTTCCTACTCTGGACGTTTCTGTGGTTGACCTTACGGTAAATCTTGCCAAACCGGCAACTTACGACGAAATCAAGGCGGCTATGAAATCGGCGTCCGAAAACGAGTTGAAAGGTATTTTGGGATACACCGAGGATGACGTCGTTTCTTCGGACTTCATCGGCGATTCGCGCACTTCTATTTTCGATGCAAAGGCAGGTATCGCTTTGACAGATAAATTCGTTAAAGTTATTTCATGGTACGACAACGAATGGGGATATTCCAACAAAGTGTTGGAACTCGTTGCTCACATGAAAAAAGTTAACGGATGATGTAGTTTTTTTAAATGATTATTAAAAGGTTTCCTGTTTCAGGAAACCTTTTTTGATATAAGTATTTTATTTTAAAACATTTAATTATATAAATCAGATATTAATCAAAGAAAAGAAAAAATTGTTATACCTTTGAAGCCGATTAACAGTTGATTTTCCACTGTTCGATATGGTTGGAAATGTGAATGAAAATTATAAATGAAAATATAAATAAAAATTTGATTATGAGTAGAAAGAGTATTGTTTTCTTTTTGATGTTATTTTCCTCGTATATGCTTAGCGGGCAAAAAGTCTTGAACATGAATGAGGGCAAATTCAAGATTGTACAATTCACAGACATTCACTATGTGGCAAACGCTTCCAGGGAATCGATTGAACTGATTAAGGAAGTTCTTGCCGCTGAAAAACCCGACCTGGTCGCGCTTACAGGAGATATTGTAACCATGAAACCCTGTTTTCAGGGATGGGATGATGTTTTGAACGCTATCGAAGAATTTAAAGTACCCTGGGCGGCGGTTTTTGGCAATCATGACGACGAGCAGGATAAAACGCGCGGCGAAATCATGGAATACATCGCAAAACGGAAGTATTCCGTAGCATCCGCAGGTCCCGGCGATATCAAGGGCACGGGAAACTATATCATCGAAGTTTCCGGTGGAACGAATACGGACTTCTTATTATATTTCATGGATTCAAACGCTTACAGCTCTCTGGAAGGCGTGAAAGGCTATGCCTGGTTTGGACACGATCAGGTGAACTGGTACAGAAAAAGCAGCGCCGAATACACTGAAAAGAACGGCGGAGCGATACCGGCTTTAGCTTTTTTCCATATCCCGCTAAACGAATATTCCGACATGACGCTTGCTCGGAAAAAGATGGTGGGAATGAAGAACGAGCGGGAATGTCCGCCTGCGATAAATCCGGGCATGTTTCTGGCAATGAGAGAATGCGGAGACGTGATGGCGACTTTTACGGGACACGATCACGACAACGACTATATCGGCGAATATAACGGACTGTTTTTGGCATACGGACGCTTTTCGGGAACGAAAACAACTTATACGCACATGACTCACGGTGCAAGGATCATCGAACTGAGCAAGGGTGAAAAAGGTTTCAAAACATGGATTCGTCTAAAAGGCAATCAGGTGATTAACACTGTAAACAGCGAAGATTTTAATAAGAAATAAATATATTTAATAATGGCAAATTTTTATTCCGATAACAAAGATTTGAAATTTCATCTGGGACATCCATTGATGAACAGAATTGTTGAACTTAAAGAAAAGGGATTCATTGACAGGGACAGGTACGATTACGCTCCCGTAAATCACGAAGACGCTCTGGACTCTTACGACAGGACGCTGGAAATAATTGGAGATATTTGTGCAAATATCATCGGTCCGAATGCTGAAGGCGTTGATCACGAAGGTCCGCAGGTGATTGACGGGCATGTTAAATACGCGAAGGGAACTCAGGAAAATCACGACGCTCTGAAACAGGCAGGACTTTATGGAATATCGCTCCCGCGTGAATATGGCGGGCTGAATCTTGCGATGGTTCCTTATGTCATGGCGGCGGAGATTGTTTCGAGAGCCGACGCCGGATTTGGAAATATCTGGGGCTTGCAGGACTGCGCCGAAACTATCCACGAGTTTGCGTCAAAGGAAATTAAGGATGAGTATCTTCCGCGTGTTTCCAAGGGCGAAACCTGTTCGATGGATTTGACCGAACCCGACGCAGGCAGTGATTTGCAGTCGGTAATGTTGAAGGCGAGCTGGGACGAAAAACAGAATACATGGCTGCTTAATGGAGTTAAGCGTTTTATTACCAATGGAGACGCCGACATTAAACTTGTTCTGGCACGCTCGGAAGAGGGTACTAAGGATGCGCGCGGTCTTTCCTATTTCGTTTATGACAAGAGGCATGACAAAGTTAAGGTGCGCCGTATCGAAAACAAGCTGGGAATCAAAGGCTCGCCCACCTGCGAACTTGTATTCAGCAATGCTCCGGCAAAGCTTGTCGGCGACCGCAGGCTTGGTCTGATAAAATATGTGATGTCGCTGATGAACGGCGCGCGCTTGGGCGTTGGCGCTCAGTCTGTAGGTATCTGCGAGGCGGCATATCGCGAAGCTCTTAAATATGCAAACGATCGGGTTCAGTTCGGAAAAGCCATAATCAATTTCCCCGCCGTTTACGAAATGCTGGCTTTGATGAAGGCTAAACTGCACGCTTCCCGTTCGTTGCTTTACGAAACAGCGCGCTATGTGGATATATACAAGGCGTACGGATTTCTGGCGGAAGACAGGAAACTCTCTCCCGAAGAACGCCAGACGGAAAAAGCAGCTCAAAAAACTGCCGATTTCCTGACTCCCCTTCTGAAACTTTTTTCAAGCGAATATGCCAATTCACTGGCATACGACAGTTTGCAGATACATGGAGGTTCGGGATTTATGAAGGACTATCCGATAGAACGCATCTACAGGGACGCCAGAATCACAACTATATACGAAGGGACGTCGCAGCTTCAGGTTGTCGCTGCAATACGCGGAATCACAACAGGTTTTGCTTTGAACAAGATTCGTGAATATGAAGCGACGCCTTTCAATCCGGAACATGAATACATTAAAAACCGGCTTGTTGAGATGACAGACGCGTATGCCGAAGCTGTCGAGAAGGTTGTTTCAGTCGGGAATCCCGAGTATATTGATTTCCACGCCCGCCGGCTGGTCGAAATGGCGGGGTATATCATATTGACATATTTACTGCTGATTGACGCCCAAAGAAGCAACGATTATGCTGTTTCGGCGGACATATTCCTTAAACATGCCGCTTCCGAAAACAGTCTCCGTTACTCGTATATCATGAGTTTCGATGTCAAGGATTTGGGTCTGTTTAAAAATGTAACGACAGAAAACGTGGCGTAAAATTGATTTGTGGATCTTTCCGAAAAAATAAAAACAGAGGCATATCGTCTTGGCTTTGCCGCTTGCGGAATAGCCCGGCTTACGCCTCTGGAAAACGAATCGGAACATGTAGAGAAATGGCTTGAATCTCAATATAACGGCGAAATGAAATATATGGAAAATCATTTCGCCGCTCGTATTGATCCGTCCCATTTGGTCGAAGACGCAAAGTCTGTTATTTCATTGGCATACAATTATTATTCCCGCAAAACGCAGGTCGACGGCGCTCCTCTTATATCAAAATATGCATACGGTACGGACTACCATATTGTTATCAGAGAAAAACTGAATCTCCTGCTTGATTTTATCCGGCAGGAACAGGAAGGCGCAGATGGCAGGGGATTTGTCGATTCTGCTCCTATACTCGAAAAATCCTGGGCGCAACGCTGCGGGACAGGCTGGAAAGGGAAAAACAGTAACATAATCATCACAAACAGGGGCTCTTTCCACTTTCTTGCAGAACTGATACTGAACGTAGAACTGAAATACGATGATCCCGCAATAAACAGATGCGGCGCCTGTGTCCGCTGTATCGAAAGCTGTCCGACAGGAGCAATAGTCGAACCTTACGTTGTGGACGCCCGCAAGTGTATATCCTACTTAACCATAGAGCTGAAAGGCGAAATTCCCGATTCGTTCAAGGGAAAATTTGCTGGAAGAATGTTCGGATGCGATATCTGTCAGGACGTTTGCCCCTGGAATATCCGTTATGCAAAGGAAAACACCGAACCACTGTTCTCTCCCTCTCCCGATTTGCTCAACAAAACAAGGGAAGAATGGGAAAACCTGAGCGAAGAAGAGTTCCAATCGCTTTTCAGAAAATCAGCAGTTAAACGAACAAAATATTCCGGATTGAAACGAAATATCATTCAGAGTTAAGAACTCAGACTTAGTTTGCGATGAATATTTCGCAGTCGATAAAATTAAGATATTCAGATTTTTTAAATGAACGGACAGGATTTTCAACAAAAATTTGTTTTACAGTCAAATGAAAATATTACCTTTGCCGCCTGATTAATAAATAATAATAAAAGAAATTGATTTATGAGCGAATCTATTATTACAGCGGGGAGCAAGGCAAAGTCTGTCAGAGAATCCAAACTTGTCAGCATTGAAACTGTTGCCGAACGCACAGGACTTACAGTCAG
>JAISDR010000140.1 GCA_031264645.1 Prevotellaceae bacterium
TTGTAATTCGAAAAAAATATCTAATTTTGCGCCCGCAATGTTGTTATATAAATATGAATAAGAAAAAAAATCTATCAACAGTAATTCTGCTAATTGGAATCATGCTGTCTGTTTCGGGAAAAGCGCAGAGCGTACAGGATTCTATCATAACTAACCCTTTGGATACCATAGCATCATACGACATTTTCGATAAGCTGTCTGAGACAGGCGGAGGACGGGTGATTTTGGGAGGAGACGACGTCAAATCGATTGTCAATGAGATAAAGACACAGAAAAGTAAACCCTTGAAAGGTTATCGCATAAGAATATTCCGGGACAGTAAGCAGGCGGCGTCCCGTAAAGCCGAAAGCATAAAGGGCGAGATTGAAAAGACTTACTCCGGACTTCCTGTATATGTGAGACATGACTCTCCCACTTTCTACGTTGAAGTTGGCGACTACAGGACGCAGGAAGACGCCGAAAAAATGAAACGGACGCTGATTTCGGCATTTCCCGAGGCGCGTCTTGTATCGGTATCCATTAATTTCCCTCCATTATGAGCGACAGTATCAAACACGAGTGCGGAATTGCGTTTATCCGTCTCTTAAAACCGCTTAGTTACTATCAAAAAAAATACGGCACATGGATGTACGGGCTTCAGCGTCTGTATCTTCTTATGGAAAAGCAGCATAATCGGGGTCAGGACGGAGCGGGCGTCGCTACTCTGAAACTGAATCCATCCTACGGTCGTCCGTATATCGACCGTGCACGTTCGGATTCAAAAAGTCCGATAAGGGATGTTTTCGACGAAATAAATTACAAAGTCCAGAAATCCGGAAATTTCACTTCCCCCGACAATGCGAGTGAAAATATCAGATATGCAGGCGAATTGCTTATGGGACATCTGAGGTATGCAACACATGGCAAAACGACGATAGAAAATGTGCATCCCGTTATGCGTTTCAACAACTGGAAAGCCCGCAATCTGGTGCTTGCAGGAAATTTCAATCTCACAAACGTAGACGAAATATTCAACCGTCTGGTCGATGAAGGACAGCATCCCAGAGACCTGTCGGATACCGTAACCGTTCTCGAAAAAATCGGACACTTTCTTGATACCGAGTATGACAGGATGCATAATCAGTATATGGAAAACGGCGTCGTAAACGGCAAGGAAATAGCGCGGCTGATTGAAGACAATCTGGATGTTGTGGGAATACTGCGGAGAGCGACAAAGCATTTCGACGGAGGATATACAATAGAAGGTATGATTGGAAATGGCGACGCTTTTATTCTGAGAGACCCCAACGGGATTCGTCCGGCATTCTATTATGCCGATGATGAGGTCATTGTTGCAACATCGGAGAGACCTGTGATTCAAACGGCATTCAAAGTAGACCTTGAGAACGTCAGGGAAATTGCGCCGGGAAATGCACTGATTGTCAAGAAAGACGGCACATATTCCGAAGAAATGATACGGCAGCCGGAAAAGCGTTCTTCATGTTCGTTTGAGCGGATTTATTTTTCGAGAGGGACGGACAAATCCATTTACGAAGAAAGGAAGACGCTTGGATACCAGCTGATTCCAAACATTCTTAAAGCAATTGACTACGATTTGGAAAACACTGTACTTTCCTACATCCCCAACACGGCGGAAACCGCTTTTTACGGCATGTTGAAAGGAATCGACGAGTATCTTGTCGAGGAAAAGTACAATAAAATAGCAAATTCCACTACTGCCCTGTCCAAGGGGGACTTGTGGGACATAATAAAATACAAGCCCCGCATCGAAAAAATTGCAGTTAAAGACGTTAAGCTAAGGACATTCATCACCGAAGATTCTTCGAGAAACGATATGGTAGAACATGTCTACGACGTAACCTACGGCGTTGTTAAACCGGGTGACAATCTGGTGATAATCGACGATTCCATTGTGCGGGGAACAACTTTAAAGACGAGTATCTTAAAGATGCTTGACAGATTGAATCCGAAAAAAATAGTAGTGGTCAGTTCCGCGCCACAGATAAGATATCCTGACTGTTACGGAATAGATATGACGCGCATGACGGAATTTTGCGCTTTCAGGGCGGCGATAGAACTGCTGCACGAAACAGGCGAATGGCACATAATCAGCGATGTTTACAAAAAATGCCTTGAGCAGCAAAATCTGCCGAAAGACAAAATTGTAAATCATGTCAAGAGAATTTATGAGCGCTTCACCGATGAACAGATTTCCAAAAAGATAGCCGAAATGCTGCGTCCGGAAGATATGAACGCAGAGGTAGAACTTGTTTTCCAGACAATTGAAGGAGTGCATAATGCCTGCCCCGGCAACACCGGCGACTGGTATTTCAGCGGAAATTATCCTACTCCGGGAGGCAACAGGACTGTCAACAGGGCATTTATTAACTTTTACGAAAAACGCGACATTAGACCGTATTAATTATGAGATGGATTTTTTTTGTATCAATATTCGCTTTGTATTTTGGCGCTAATATTTATCTGCTTTTTAGGGGATTACATTCCCTGCCGCAAGGCATGTCCCGGATTGTTTTTGCGACGGCGGTATGTTTTCTTGCATTGATTTTTCTTGCAGGAATGTTTTTTGAGAATAAATTCCCTGTCTGGATAACGTCTGTCATACAGCATATTGGTGGGACATGGCTGATTTCGCTTGTCTATCTGGTACCGATTGTACTGATTATAGATATCGTTTGCCTGATTAACAAATATCTGCCGTTTTTGCCCAAATTTTTGACCCTAAACCCCCAAACAACAGGACTGTATACTTTCTTTTCTGTTGCGGGACTGCTTGTGATTATCCTTATTTTCGGGATAGTTAAATTCAACAATCCGTCGGTCGTAAAACCCGATTTCAAAACCTCGAAACAGCTCAGAAATTCGCCTAAAATAGTCGTAGCGTCCGATTTGCATCTCGGTTATGTTACAGGGAGTAATAAATTGAATGATTTTGTGGAACTTATCAACAGTCAAAATCCGGATATCGTTCTTTTGTGCGGGGATATTTTCGACCGAAGCGTACGACCCGTAGAATCGAAAAACATGCTGTCTAAACTCAAGGAAATCAAGGCGCCCCTGGGAGTTTATGTCGTGCCGGGAAATCACGAATATTATGGCGACAGGGAAAAAGCGTTCCGTTATCTTTCCGAAACGTTTATCCTGCTTAGAGACAGCGTAGCCCAGCCTGCCGAAGATATCTATATCGTTGGCAGAGACGACCGTACAAACGCAAACAGGAAACCCCTGAGTGAAATCATGCAGGGAATCGACCATAACAAGCTGATTATCCTGCTCGACCATCAACCGCAACACTTGGAAGAAGCGATGAATGCCGGCGTGGATTTCCAGTTTTCGGGACATACCCACGATGGACAGGTCTGGCCTGTAAGTTCCATCGCGAGAAAACTGTACGAAAAATCGTATGGCTATCTTAAAAAAGGCAATACTCAATATTATATCACATCAGGCTTAGGACTTTGGGGCGCTCACCTG
Organism: Prevotellaceae bacterium; assembly: GCA_031264645.1. Lineage (GTDB taxonomy): Bacteria > Bacteroidota > Bacteroidia > Bacteroidales > UBA932 > JAIRLF01. The sequence continues at coordinate 3,493 of JAISDR010000140.1, forward strand.
CGAATCGGCACACGCTCCGAAATTCTTGTACTTGAAAATTATACCGATATAAATATAAAGCAATGAATGTTACAGTCCAGCCTTCGAAAATAAACGGAAAAATACCCGCTCCATGCTCCAAAAGCGTGGTTCAAAGAGTATTTGCCGCATCTCTGTTGAGCGACGGCGAGACGTTTATAAGCGGTTATACGGAATCGGACGATTCGCTGGCTGCCCTGGAAGTCATCAAAAAGCTCGGGGCTGAAGTAAAACAGGGAAATAATCCGGTGATAAAAGGAAATCCTCCTGCGCGTAAAATTGCAAAACTAAGCATTAACTGCGGGGAATCAGGGCTTTCGTCCCGTTTATTTGCTCCTTTGTCTTTGCTGTATTCCGGGGACGTAACTGTATCCGGTACAGGAAGTTTACTCAAACGCCCTTTTTCAGGACTGATGAAATCTCCCTTCGAACAAATGGGCGTCAAATATTCGGATAATAACGGGAATTTGCCTGTCAATCTGCAGGGACAATTGTCTGCAAAAGAAATAATTGTAGACGGAAGCGGAGGCTCGCAGTTCCTGTCGGGCATTTTGATGGCATTGCCTTTGCTTTCGGGCGATTCCGTGCTTAAGGTACTCAATCTCAAAAGCAAACCGTACATAGATTTAACTGTGAATGTTGCATCAAGATTCGGGATTGAGATACTTAACGAAAATTATGAGATTTTCCGCATCAAAGGCAACCAGTCTTATTCCTGCAATAATTTCAATATTGAGGGCGACTGGAGCGGGGCGTCGTGCCTGCTTGTCGCCGGAGCTGTTGCCGGAACTGTCGAAGTAACAAATCTGGATTATCAGTCAAATCAGGCAGATAAAAGAATTGTGGAAGCGCTGAAATCCGCAGGCTCCGACGTCGAAATAAAAGCCTCGTCGGTGAAGGTCTCGAAAAACGAATTGAAGCCTTTCGGTTTCGACGCCTCCGATTCGCCCGATCTTTTCCCTGCTTTAGCGGCTTTGGCGGCTAATTGCGAGGGGGTTTCACGGATAAAGGGCGTCAATCGACTGTCTGCCAAAGAAAGTAACAGAGCCGAGACTCTTAAATCCGAATTTGCGAAAATCGGCGTCAAAATCGATTATAACGAAAACGAAGATATTATGACTATAGAAGGAAATAAAATGCTTAACGGCGTAAAAAATGCGAGGATAAACTCCCATAATGACCATCGAATTGCGATGTCAGTGGCAGTCGGAGCGACAGGTTTGCTCGATTTTGGGTCGATAATTCTTATCGAAAATGCAGATTGCGTAAATAAATCGTACCCCGGATTCTGGAATGATATTAATGAGATAAAATGCTATGAATAATATAATTAAAAAATATTTATCGGGGCAAATTAATCCTTTGAAACGAAATATCGTCATATCCTTGAAAATAAATTATCGTAGTTTACTAAAAAGTTAATATATTTGCGCCTTGTTTTTGAATTTAAAATTTTTTAAAAAAAATATGAATATAATGAGAATCAGAATTTTTTGCCTTTTAATGTTGGCTTTTACTGTAATTTTTACTACTTCATGTGGTAGTGATGAAGAAGAAGAATTGATTGGAAACTGGACTACCTTGGGATCTTTCGACGGACCTGCCAGAGGAGACGCTACAGGATTTGTTATTGGGGATACCGCTTACATTTGTTTGGGATATAATGCCAACGCTAAAGCATTGAATGATTTGTGGAGGTACAATCCAAGCGACAAGACATGGAAACAGAGGGCGGAATTTCCCGGAGTAGCCAGATATGCCGCTGTTTCGTTTTCCGTTGGAGGAAAAGCTTATGTCGGACTGGGCTACGATGGAAAAGTTGCGTACAGTGATTTTTGGGAATATGATCCGCGAACAAACAGGTGGACAGAAGTTTCCAGCGCATTTCCCGGAGTTGCACGATATTACGCTGTAGGCGAAGCAGTAGGTACCAAAGGGTATGTGGGAACAGGTTACGATGGCGGAAGCACTCTAAAAGATTTCTATTCGTTTACCCCCGGAACTGCTCCCGGATCGGGAACATGGGCGGCTATAAGCAGTTATGAAGGCTCTAAACGTTCGGGCGCAAGTGTTTTCGTAATCAATAACTATATGTATCTGCTTGGCGGAACAGCAAATGACGGATTTCCTACCGATATGCAAAGATATGATCCGGGCAGAGATATGTGGGAAAAAGTCCTTGATTTGAGAAACACAGACCTCACTTCCGACGACGACAAGTATGATAATATACCAAGAGCGTATGCCTGTACATTCGTGATAAACAATAAGGGCTACATAACTTTGGGACAGAAATCAATGGCTTTGTCTTCGACTTACGAATATGATCCCGTAACTAATCTTTGGTTAGAGCGGACTTCATTCTCAAAATCAACAAGATCATACGCCGTTTCTCTTTCACTGAAAAATAGAGGATTTGTGATGACGGGACGCAGCGGTAGCAGTACGCGTTTCGACGATTTCTTTGAATTTTTCCCAAGCGTCGAAAATAATACTTACGATGATTGATAATTGAAAGTTATCTGTGTTACATACACTACATTTTTTGAATTAAACAGGCAGCATCCACCCACTTCGGGTGGATGTTGTTGTTTAAGGAATGCGAAATAAACCGTCTAAGTTTCGTCAGAACTCAGCAGGAGTTCAATCCCTTGAGAGCTTGATGAAAAGAAGCAATTCAACTTCTTACGGAGTTGCGCTGTGCCTATTGCCATGTTTCATATTGATATTCATCCCTTACAGGGAATTGAAAGGTTTATATAATAAAAATACTTACCTTTGCACGTTTTTTAAGTGGAATTTATATTAAATATAACTATGCAAACACCCGGTAGAATAAGGATTTCCGAAATACTGAAATCCAGGGAAACAGGAAAAGAATTTACCCTTAAAGGTTGGGTTCGCACGAAACGTGCAAATAAGAATGTGGCGTTCATTGCCATCAACGACGGTTCTACTATAAACAATCTGCAACTTGTTGTGGATGTTCCCAATTTCGACGAGGAACTGTTGAAACAGATTACAACAGGCTCGTGCATAAAGGCGGACGGCGTTCTGGTGGAATCGAAAGGAAGCGGGCAGCCTGTCGAGATACAGGTTTCCGGCATCGAACTGTATGGAACGGCAAGCGCCGAAAGCTATCCCCTGCAGAAAAAGGGACACACAATGGAATTTCTGAGAGAAATAGCACATCTCCGTCCGCGGACAAATACCTTTGGAGCGATTTTAAGAATACGGCACTCAATGGCATACGCCATCCACAAATATTTTAACGACAACGGATTCTATTATCTGCATACTCCAATAATAACCGCTTCCGAC
>JAISDR010000152.1 GCA_031264645.1 Prevotellaceae bacterium
GAGTTTGATGAAAAGAAACTGTTCAACTCCTTACGGAGTTGTGGAGAGAGTATGCTGTACCCCGAGCTGCGCTCCGCTTGCACGGGGTTATCAAAATTCAACTCCTTACGGAGTTCAGCCGAAATGTACAAAATCGACAATGCACAAAATCGACCCGCGCGAAGTATAATATTAAATAAAGGTATATATCCATTGGAAAACGGAGATGTCCTCCCTTCTTTATACAAAGTCAATTTACCTGTTACCGATATCATCGTATTAATCATTAATCGTTAATCATTAATCATTAATTGAACTTCCCCGTACATACCTTTTTTTATGTATCCGTCGTTTTTCACCGCGATTTTCACGGCATACACCAGATTGGCGCGTTCGTCGCGTGTCTGGATGGTTTTCGGCGTAAACTCCGCCCTGTCGGAAATCCACGAGACCGTTCCCCTGTATTCCCTTCTGCCTGATTCGCCCCAGTCGGAAAACACCGCCACCGTCTGCCCGATTTTCAGACCTGTCAGCTGGGCGGAGGTGATGTATGCGCGGAGGTACATGACCTCCAAATCAGCCACTTTGAAAAGCGCCCTTCCCTGAACCGCAAACTCTCCCGCTTCGGCATACTTTCCGATTACCGTTCCCTTTACGGGACTGGCGATGATGGAGTTCCGTATCAGGTCGTCAATCTGCGCAATCTGTACGGCGAGCGATTCCTGTTCTCCGGCGAGGCTGCTGTTGCTGCTGTTGAGCGTTTCGGTTTGCGCCGCCAGCTGTTTTTCGAGGGTTGCCAGTCCCGAGACGACGTCGTCCAGCTGTTTTTGAGTGGCGGCGTTCTGCCTGACAAGCGTTTCGAATCGTCGCTGTTCCGTTTTCTGTTTGTCAATCTGTTCCTGTAGCGCGGCAATCTGTCGCGACACCGTAAGCTTCCGGCTGTTCATTGCGCGGATTGTTGCCTGCAGCTGCGCCTTTTTCAGATACAGCTGCATGGTGTCGATTACACCGAGCGTCGTCCGCGCTTCGACGCACTGTCCTTCCGCCGCGTCGAGCCGCAGTATTTCGCCGTTTCCCTTTGCCGACACCGTTATTTCCGTCGCCTCGAACACGCCGGACGCGTCGTATCCGCTGTTTTTACCCCTGCACGCAGCCAGCGCGAGAACTGCCATGCCGGTGATTAAAAGATTTACTGTCTTCATTATGCCTGATTTTTAATTGTTCGTAATAAATTTAAGATTATAGACCGCCTGCAGCATTTCGATTTCGTGCAGGATTTTGTCCTGACGCGCCATCTGTTCGACGCTCATGTCGCGCATCAGGTCGATAGCCGTCAGCGTTCCGTTTTCGAGCCTTGCTTCCGACGCGCGCCTGACGGAATTTCGCAGCGCGATGATTTCGTCGTCGGAACGCAGCAGCTCGCGATACTTGTCGATTTCGCTTTCCCTGCCCGTCCGGTTCAAGGACGTGTTGAAAAGAAAGGTCTCGCGCTGTACCCGAATCGCATGACGGCTCGATTCGAGCAGGTTAAGACTGTTTTTGCGCGTGTAGAAAGCGCCGAAGTTCCACGTCAGACGCAGTCCGCCGATATAGTAAGCCGAGAGGTCGCTTTTCAGCATGTTCAGTCCGGGCTTGCCGTATCCGCCGGTCAGAAAGAGTCCCAGACGCGGCGACAGGCTTGCATTGACCTCGTCCCTTGCCGCGTCCACGCCTGCCGCAAGCGCGTCGAACATCGCGAGTTCCGGACGCGAAACTCCGTCCGGCAGCGGAAGACCGGCAGCCGGCTTCACCAGGGACGCGTCCTCGCCAATCTCTTCGCCGACAAACGCCGACAGCATGTCGAGATACGCTTTCCGTCCGTAGATAATCTGCGTCAGGCTCTGGACGGCTTTCAACTGTTCCACTTTCACCGCGTCGAGGTCTGCCTGACTTGCAAGCCCGTTCTGCATGAGCGCCGAAACGCGGTCGTAATTTCGCTGCAGCTCGTCCTGAAAAAGCCGGTTCTGCTCAGCCATTGCATCGCTCAGCAGAATCCCGAAAAACAGTCTGTTCACCTGCTCGCGCACGGCGTAAAGATTCACCTCCAGCTCCTTTTCGTCGGATTCGCTTTTTGCCAGTATGCTCCTGCGCTTAGCCCCGACAGCGCCGCCATCCCACACGTTCTGACTGATTTCGAGCGTCGCGCCGTACTGGTCTTTGCTCAGGCTCGGAATACTCACTCCCGGAATCCCAAGCCGCGACAAATCAAGCGGGATTTCCGTAACGTCCGACTGGTAACTCGCTTTTGCCGACAGCTGTACCTGCGGCAGCCACGACTTTCCGGCATTCGACAGACTGTAGTCCCGCGAGCGTTCAATCAATCCGTACTGCCTGATTAAGGGATAATTCGCCCTCGCCTTTTCGTAACACTCTTCAATGCTTATCTGCGCCAGTCCCGACGAAACGGCTTGAAAGAGTGTCAATATCAGAAATATCCATCTTTTGTTCATGTTGCTGTTTTTATATTAACATGCCTGTTATACTTTGTTGTTCGACAGTTTTGTCGATGCAAAAGTACTTATTATTTTGAAAGTGCAAATTTTTTTGGAAAAAAGAGTTGGTTTTGGAATAAATTCAACCGGAGATGCGTGATATTCAAAACAAGCATTAACTTTGCGGTTGATTTTAGATAGGCATTATACAGTATGAATATAGAAAACACAAATAAAATTAACCGGCTTTTGCAGGATTATTACCCCGGCAAGCTGTATTTTTCCGGCAGCCTGAAGCAAAACGGATATTCCGACCAGTTGCTGAAGCAGTACAGAAATTCGGGATGGCTTTCCGCTTTGTCTAAAGGGGTTATGTATCGAACAGGCGACCGCTTGCTTTCCTTTCCCGCTCTTGCCTGCTACAATCAGCAAATGGGAAAAAGTTTTCATGTAGCGGCTCATTCGGCGCTGGAAATTAACGGTTTCAATCATTATGTTCCCATGGGAAAGCCGGCGCTGATGGTGGGACATCCCAAACGGCAGACTGTGCCGGACTGGATGAAAAATAATGAGTTTGACAAAGTTATGAAGTTCTTTTCGACGGAAACCTTTACAGAGCCTCAATTATCGACGTTCAGGCTCGGAGAAGTGGATTTACTTGTTTCATCACCGAACAGGCTTTTCTTGAGTGTCTTCTACTGTCTCCAAATCAATATGCATTCATGGACCTGTTCTATATCATGGAGCAGCTAACGACGCTTCGTCCGGAGAAATTGCAGGATTTACTGGAAAATACGGACAGTCTCAAAGTGAAAAGACTGTTTCTCTATATGGCTGAGAAAGCCGGTCATTACTGGTTTAATTTGCTTGATACAGGCAAAGTTGATACGGGAACGGCAAAACACCAGCTGACAAAAAACGGAGTGTACGTTCCAAAGTATAAAATAACGGTTACTAAAGAATTATACGATTATGAATGAGGAATACCGGAAACAAGTGGCGCTTTTGATAAGAATAGCGCATACTGAGCCATGATTTCTTCTTTTCCCCGGCAAAGCAGTAAGGCGCCGTCTATGAATAAACATATCAAATTAAATTTTAGCTATATGTAAATCAACATGTTTCAATATTCATACGATATGTTTATATTTAGATGAGTCCTAAGCCGATGGTTTTATTATCGTTCTCTCCCCATTTTATCATTTACCACGTTGACGTAAAAATTCAATTGCCCGCAATTTTTTTTTGCAAAAAAGAGTTGGTTTTTGTTATTTCTCCGGTTTTCTATGAGGAGAAAATGAACAAGAGGGACACTACCGTTTGTTATAATACCGATAAATTTAGTACGTTTGCAAAAATAAGAACGAAGGAAAGTAAATGATGCATACAATATCCCCGGCTGTCCCCGGATTTAAGAAAATATGGGCTGTGTCTTTTCCCATAATGTTAAGCATGCTGGCGGAGAATATTATAAGCGTAACCGACACGGCGTTTATGGGGCATGTGGGCGAAATAGAACTGGGCGCGGCAGCTATCGGAGGGATATATTTTCATGTGCTGTTCATGCTTGGTTTTGGTTTTGCCACCGGCATGCAGATTTTAATTTCGCGACGAAAGGGAGAGAATAATCCGGAAAAGATCGGTCCCGTCATGGAAACCGGCTTGCTGTTTCTGTGGGCTTTGGCAGCGATACTTATAATCAGCGCACAATGGCTCACTCCAATCATAATGCCGGGAATCATCAGTCATGAAAGTCTTCTGCAACCGTCCATCAATTTTCTTAATATCCGTGTTTACGGCTTGATTTTCGTTTTTGTGAATGTCTCGTTCCGCGCTTTTCACGTGGGGACAGGCAATACGCGCCCGCTCACTTACGGCTCGATCATGATGGCTGCGACCAATGTCGTTCTCGACTACCTGCTGATATTCGGGAAATCGGGTTTTCCGAAAATGGGACTTGAGGGAGCGGCTCTTGCTTCCGTCATTGCGGAAGCTGCCGAAGCCGTCTATTTCATCGTTTACAACTCGCGCTCCCGGATACGGAAAACGTACAGGCTGTTCTATTTCAGGAATCTGAATTTTAAACTGCTGAAGCATACGCTCAACATTTCGATATTTGTCATGCTTCAATATTTTATTTCGCTGAGCACATGGTTTATCTTTTTTATTGTTATAGAAAAGACGGGAGAACAGAATCTGGCTTCGTCGAATATTATACGCAGCATTTACGGTTTCATAACTATCCCCGTATGGGCTTATGCCGCCGTAACGAGTTCATTCGTAAGCAATGCCATCGGGGCGGGATATGCAAAACAGATTAATGCAATTATCGTCAAAATAGTTAAGATCAGTTTTATAACCGCATCTCTCATTGTACTGATAAGCGGTCCTCTGGCTCGACAGATACTGATGATATATACAGACAGTAAGGAACTGATCGACCTGTCATTATTGTCTGTATATGTAATACTTGGCGCAAACATTGTTTTCTCGTGCAGCTGTGTTGTCTTCAACGGAGTAAGCGGTACGGGGAAAACAAAAATCGCCATGTTCATCGAAATAATTTCATTAGTGTTCTACATGGGAGCTTTATACCTGCTTGCCTGGTTATTCCCTGAAAATGTAGAATATGTATGGTTCTCGGAATTTGTTTACTGGACAGGAGTATTGATTT
>JAISDR010000194.1 GCA_031264645.1 Prevotellaceae bacterium
ACTTCATTCAAAAAAGACTTCATCATATCAGCATGGGAAAATACTCTGTGAAAACCAAAATCCGTCTTCGGGTTAATAAATACTCCCAGGGATTTTTCGTCTGTCGTTTGTTTGTCGACGCCTTTTTTCTTCATGATACCTTTCTTAATATTAAATATTGGCGCAAAGATAACATATATTTATTACATAAACCTCATCTTTTTTTCCAGAAGTCAAAAAAGTTGAACCAGTGCAGCGGATGATGAACGGTATTTTTCTCCAGTTCTTCGATATAATCGTCGGCAAATTCCCTCAGTTTTTCCTCCTTTGTACCCGAATATACGCGAGGTCTGGTCGCATGGAAGTGGTATCTCCTGAATTTCATGCGGAAAGCATACACAAACGTTACCGGAACGTCCAGCATTGTACACAGACGGAATATTGACTGCGAGAACGGAGCTTCTTCGTTGATAAACTTATGATACAGCAGTTTGGAATTATCCATACACCTGTCGGCATGAAGGCAGACAAACTCTCCGCGCGACAAAGCCTCCGTTACCGCGTACAAATGCGACATGTCATCCTTCAAGGGGATAATCCTGTAGGCGACTTTCCTGTTGCCGGCGCTTTTCAGACATTCCTTTATATGCTCGTATTCATTGTCGTACATCACAATATTGACGGGAACATTTATCCTGTATAGAAAATATCCCGCTATTTCCCAGTTACCGAGATGAGCGCCGACAAGCAAACAGCCCTTTCCCTGCTTTGCCATGTCTATCAGATGGTTCTCTCCCGTAAGCGTAATTGTGAAATTCGGATTTGCCGACATAAGAGCCACCCTGTCGACAAGGCACTGTCCGAATAAAAAATAGTTGCGATAAACGGAAACCAGCGAGCGTAAAACGCCGAAACCTATACGCCTGCGAAAGAAATTATAGGATATGACCGACTTGCGTCTCTCGACAATGCAGTAATACAGCGCAACGAAAATCAGAAGCGCGTATGCCGGAGTTAAGCCCGTCCTTAACAGCCATATAAATATGACATATCCGGACTTTTTCCCTTTCGACTTGCCATCCCAGTCCATGAAAACTGATAATCAAAAAACGGAATTACTGTAACTTTACCCTGCTTATCCTTTCAATCGCTTCCCGGAAGTTTTTCTGTTTCGTACAGAGGGATATGCGGACAAAACGCTCTCCCGTGCTTCCGAAAATGAAACTTGGAGTAATAAACACTCTCGCCTCGCTCAGAATCTTGCTGCTCAGCCACTCTCCCGAAGGCATGTACGAAGGTATTTTACACCACAGGAACAGTCCGACCTGATTTGCGTCGAAACTCAAGTCGAGTTTTGCTGCAAGCTCTTCGGCTAATTTCCTGCGTTCGCGATATTCATCATTTCTTTCGACGTGCCATTCTTCACTGTTTTCGAGAGCTTTAACGGCGGCGCGCTGGATTCCTAAAAATATTCCCGAATCCATATTGCTCTTGAATTTCATGATTGAATCAATATAGTCTTTTTCGCCGATAACCCATCCGAGACGCCATCCCGCCATATTGTGCGACTTGCTCAGCGAGTTCATTTCCAGAGCGACTTCGCGTGCGCCTTCGTAAGTCAGTATGCTTTTATATTCGGTGTTAAGCACCAGACTGTAGGGATTGTCGTTGACCAAAAGGAATTTATTTTTGCGGGCTAAGGCAATCAGGCGTCTGTTTGTGTCGTCTGTTGCGCGTACTCCGGTCGGCATATTCGGGAAACACGACCACATCAGTTTAACTTTCGACAGATCCTGTTTTTCGAGTTCGTCGAAATCTATTTGCCAGCCGAGTTCTTCCTTCAGCTTGTAGTTCCTGATTTTCGCGCCTGCCAGAAGCGTTACCGAAGCGTATGTCGGATACCCGGGATCGGGAACCAGAACCTCGTCGCCTTCATTCACAAACGACATGGTGATGTGCATGATTCCTTCCTTTGAACCGGCAAGCGGCAGGACTTCCGAGTCGGGATTTGATTTCACGCCGAAGGTTTTTTCATACCATGCCGATATCGCCCTGCGCAAGTCCAAGTCTCCGCGATAGGACTGGTAACCGTGTGAATCTTCGCGCAATGCGACTTCGTACAGTTTGTCGATGGTATCGTCCGAAGGTCGCAAATCCGGACTTCCGATACCCAAATTAATCACAGGTATTCCTGTTTTGTTCATTTCCGCAATTTCTGCGTTCTTCCTCGAAAAGTAGTATTCCTGAATACTCCCTAATCTATTGGCTTCCTTAATAATCATTGCTGTATATTATATTGTAATAAATTTAAATTTCCGGAGGCAATTCTCCCTTCCTGTATTCCCCGTAAATCGACAGTCCCGAAACATGCCTTATGATTTCGGATATCGAGGCGTCGTAGTTGCTGGAATTATCCCATTCAACGTCAACGTGAAAGGAATAGCGGTAAGGCTGTCCGAGTATAGGAACAGACTGTATCTTCGTCAAATTCACATCGTGCCGCGCAAATATCGACAGCGCTTCCGCCAGGGAACCCGACTGATGCCTGACTTCGAATGACAGCGAGGCTTTGTTGCTGTCCTTTACGGTATGGTGATTTTTTGAGAGTGTAATGAAACGGGTGTAATTCTTCTTGATCGTTTCGATTCCTTCCTTAAGTATCTCAAGATTATACATCTTTGCGGCGACTACTCCGGCAACGGCGGCGGTGTCGGCAAGCTGGTTTTCGGATATCTTTTTTGCCGATTCGGCGGTGTCTTCCGTTTCCGAAATCACGACTTTCCCGGGCAGGGAACTCAGATATTCGGCACACTGTCGCAAGGCTATGGGATGCGAAAGGACTTGCTTGAGATTCTTTATCTTCGTCCCTTTCAGCGCCATAAGGTTCATCTTGATTCTAAGATAAATTTCGCCGGTTATCCTCAGCTTGAACTCGTCCAAATATCCGTAGTTTTGAAGCAAGCTGCCCGCAATAGTGTTCTCTATCGCCATGATGCCGTAATCGACTTCTCCCAAATCCACTTTTTCGCACAAAAGCCTGAACGTGTCACATTCCAAAAGACTGATGTTTTCCCCGAAAAACTTCCGGGCTGCTTCGTCGTGAAACGCTCCGGCTACACCCTGTATCGCAATTTTCATTTCCTGTCTGTTTTTACACTTTGTCCATTATGCAAAATGCATTTTTCCGGCTGCAAAATTACACTGTTTTTTTGAAATCCTACTTTTTTTG
>JAISDR010000250.1 GCA_031264645.1 Prevotellaceae bacterium
GAGCGCGGAGCATACTCCGCAGAGCGCGGAGCATACTCCGCAGAGCGCGGAGCATACTCCGCAGAGCGCGGAGCATACTCCGCAGAGCGCGGAGCATACCCCGCAGAACGCGGAGCATACCCCGCAGAACGCGGAGCGTACCCCACAACTCCGCAAGGACTTGAATACAGATGAAATAATAAAAGGTTTAAAAACTGACAGACCTGGCAAATATACATTAACCAATACCTTATATTCTCTTGATCCCAGTGAATGTACATTATCCTCTGATTACACCATAACCTTCAAATATAACATATATGGCAACATTCAAAGTGGAACTACAGCATTATCAGGAAATATGAGAACCCTTCTCTTAATTCACCGGTGAATTGTCAACGAAAGATGTATTTCGAACACAATTCACCGGTGAATTGACTTTAGGAATTGTTGTGAAATAAATTGACTGTTTTCTTAATCTCTTGTGATAAAATATTGCCGTCAGCTTTAGCTGACGGAACTTGTTGCACATCCTGTATTTTCTTATCCGTCAGCTAAAGCTGACGGCAATACTAAAGCTGACACAATACAATCGTTCATTATTGTTGTTTGTCATTCAGTCTGTTTATTTCTCGACAATTGCTAAGGGCAAAGCTCTTGCTTTGCAAAGCTAAGCGTTTGAGATTTTTGCAAGGCTAGAGCCTTGCTTTTATATAGTAATAATGCGAAGAAATATAGTTTTTTAATTATAATTTATACATAATATTTAAATAAAAACAGAGATCCTCAATATTTTAAGCCACAAAGTTAATGTGTTTTTTCAAATCACAATACTTTGTGTATGTACCACGCATGATTGATAGCTTGATAGTACACACGTGAAATAAGGCTTTTTTGAAAAAATGAGGTCAATGTATGAGAAAAAAGATTCGAATCTTTTCATTCGATTAAACTTATTATTTCAAATCTATTTACTCTCCAGAGCAATTTCGAGCACTTCTTTCATAGTCTCGGCATATTTGAACGACAGTCCTTCGAGATATTCCTGTTTTATTTCTTCGATATTCTTTTTATTGTCGACGGAAAGTATTATTGTCGAGACGCCTGCGCGTTTGGCTGCAAGTATTTTTTCCTTGACGCCGCCGACGGGCAGCACTTTTCCGCGAAGAGTTATTTCGCCGGTCATTGCGATTCCCTTTCGCACTTTGGCGCCGGTAAAAATCGATGCAATAGACGTTAGCATTGTGATTCCGGCAGAAGGACCGTCCTTTGGGATTGCCCCTTCGGGAACGTGAATGTGAATATTTTTCTTTTCGAACAGTTTTTCGCTGATGTTCAGGTCGGAGGCATGAGCCTTGATATATTCCAGAGCAATCATTGCCGATTCCTTCATCACGTCGCCTAAATTTCCCGTAATCTGCAAGTTGCCCTTTCCGGGACTTAGACTTGCTTCGACAAACAGGATTTCGCCGCCCGCTTCCGTCCATGCCAGACCTGTGGTTACTCCCACAAAATTGTTCGAATCAGCCATTTCCTTATTAATCTTCGGTATGCCGAGAATCTTTTTCACTTCCGCAGGAGTAATCTTTTTCTTGAACTTTTCGCCGAATGCAAGCGCTTTGGCTTTATTGCGGATTATCTTGGCAATCTGCTTGTCGAGGTTTCTGACACCCGATTCGTGCGTATATTCCTCGATGATTGTCTCTACGGCGGAATCTTCGAAGAACAGCCGTTTCGGTTTCATGCCGTGAGAGTCCAGCGCTTTTGGAATCAGGTGCCGTTTCGCGATTTCCATCTTTTCCTGACTGATATATCCCGAGATGTTTATCATCTCCATTCTGTCGCGCAGGGCGGGATGTATTGTGTCCACGCGGTTTGCCGTCGTGATAAACATTACCCGCGACAAATCGTAATCCATATCCAGATAATTGTCTCTGAAAGTGGAATTTTGTTCGGGATCGAGCGCTTCGAGCAAAGCCGACGAAGGATCGCCCTTGAAGTCGGCGCCAACCTTGTCTATTTCATCCAGAATGATAACGGGATTCGAGGTTTTGCACCTGTTTATTGTCTGTATAATCCTGCCCGGCATCGCTCCTATGTACGTTCGCCGGTGTCCGCGTATTTCGGCTTCGTCGTGCAGTCCGCCCAGCGATATCCTGCCGAATTTGCGGTCTAAAGCCCGCGCTACGGATTTGCCCAGGGAAGTCTTGCCCACGCCCGGAGGACCGTAAAGGCAGATGATCGGCGATTTCAGGTCGCCCTTGAGTTTTATCACGGAAAGATATTCCAGTATCCGCTCCTTGATTTCTTCCAGACCGAAATGGTCCTCGTCCAGAACCTGCTTTACATGATTGAGGTCGAGGTTATCCATCGAACATTCGTCCCACGGCAGGTCGGTCAGCACTTCCAGATAGTTCAGCTGAACGGAAAATTCGCCGCCCATGGGGCTCATTTTCTCAAACTTGTTCAGTTCCTTGTCGAAGGCTTCCCTTACGTACTGGGGCCACTTTTTCGATTTCGCCTTTTCGGCAAGACGGTCAAATTCTCCGTCGAGAGAATTGTTGCCAAGCTCATTCTGGATTGTCTTGATTTGCTGGTGCAGGAAATATTCGCGCTGCTGCTGGTCCATTTCCGAACGGACTTTCTGCTGGATATCGTTTTTGATTTCCATCAGCTGAATCTCGTGTCCGAGAAGTTCGATAAGCTTCAACGCCCGCGACTTCAGATCGTCGATTTCGAGCAGGCTCTGCCTGTCGTTATGGTTTTCAAATTCCACATTTGCCGCGACAAAGTTTATCAAAAGCTTATTGTTTTCAATATTCTTTATTGCAAACGAAGCTTCGGGAGGAAGATGCGCGGAGAAATTGATGATCTTGGATATCGAATCCTTAACCGCCCCAATGATAGCCTCATAATCCTTGTCCGATTTCGGAGGTTCGACGTCCGAGAGCATACGGACGTATGCGGCAAAAAAAGGTTCCTGCTGTACGTAATCATCAACGACAAAACGCTGTAATCCCTGCAATAAAACCGTTATTGCCCCGTCGGGCATTTCAAAAATCTTCAATATGCGGGCAAGCGTGCCAATCCTGTACAGGTCGCCATACCCGGGTTCCTCCACCTTGGGATCCGTCTGTCCGACAGCGCCGATCAGCCTTAAACCCGAATACGCTTCCCGAATCAGCTTTATCGACTTGTCCCTGCCAACGGTGATTGGCATTACAACCGAAGGGAAAAGCACCGCGTTGCGCAAAGCAAGTACAGGCAAAGGCAGGGGCAATTCCTTTTCGGTAAAACTTTCCGAAATATCCTCATTCAGCGGTATAAAACCAATATTATCTCCCATAGTACTTGTTACAAACATTTTATCTAACTTGTCAAAAGCCATACATTCCTCCTGACTGCCAAAATGACATGATTTAATGCCAAAATAACAATCCTTTAATTCATTATTTCAAATATCCACTGCATAACCAAGGCATCAACCGGCTTTTATTTAAGATGTTGAATAAAAATATCCTGTTTATACAGGCTATGCCGCCGCTTATACAACAATTTCTGTTCCAAAAAAGCCAAGAGTTCCCGATTCATTCATACGCTCCCATTTTCAACATTTCGATTTCCTTAGAAGTAAGGAGGCGGGACTGTCCGCGTTTTAATCCTTTCTTTGTCAGACCGGCAAAATAAATTCGGTCAAGTTTGACGACGTCGTATCCAAGCTTTTCGAAAATGCGCCGGATAATCCTGTTCCTGCCCGAATGTATCTCCATTCCGAGTTCGGCTTTGTTCGTGTCCGATACGTAGACATTGTCCGCAGAAGCCAGTCCGTCTTCCAGTTCAACGCCTTCGGTCAGGGTCTTTAAATCGGCTTTGGAAATGTTCCTGTCGAGTTTCACCTGATACACTTTCAGCTTGTTGTAGGAAGGATGAGTTAACTGCTCCGCCAAATCGCCGTCATTGGTGAAAAGCAGTACTCCCGTAGAGTTCCTGTCCAGACGTCCGACGGGATAGACTCTTTCCTTGCACACGCCGTCAACAAGTTCCATGACGGTCTTTTTTGCGTGAGGGTCTTCTGTTGTCGTGATATAGTTTTTCGGCTTGTTCAAAAGAACATACGCCTTGTTTTCTCCTTTCAAACGTTCCTTGTTGAAACGTACGTCGTCGTCTCTCCTGACTTTGGTTCCCAGCTCCGTAACTGTCTGACCGTTGACCGTAACAAGTCCCGCTACGATGTACTCGTCGGCTTCCCTCCGGGAACATATTCCCGAGTTTGCTATGAACTTGTTCAGCCTCACCAGTTCGTCTTTCTTTTTATCCTGCGAACGGCTTTTATCCGAATCGGTTTTCCTGCGTGTACGCAGCGTGCCGCTCGACGAATATTTACGCGGTCTGTCCTGAAAATCTCTTTCCCGATCGTCGGAATACTGCCTGCGAGGTTTGCGCTCGCGCCTGTCGGAATAGCTTTCCCTGTCGGAAGACGTCGACGAATATTTTC
>JAISDR010000139.1 GCA_031264645.1 Prevotellaceae bacterium
CCACATGTCATCCCTGACGGGATTTTGCCGGACAATGAATTGATTTCTACCAATATTTCATCCCTGACGGGATTTTTGATTCCGCAATGTCTTTTCCTTATGCCATTCTTTTATATTCCTGATTTTATTACTTCCACACAAATAACGGTAGAACCAAAATATTAAATATGGCATGTCCGATTAAAGATACTCCGGTGTTAAGGGGTAAAGATGCAAAGCGATTTAGCGAAGCAATGGAAAATTTGAAACCCGTATCGAAAAAACGATTGAGTGGAATCAAAAAATCGTATGAGTTTCTAAAGAAAAGGTCTGATTTTTATATGCCATGACAGGCAAGATGAATATTGAGACCTTATCCGAGTTTTTACACCCATTTCACAAGGCAGAAATCCTGTCTGTGCGGCAGATTGGGGTTTTTCGCATAAATTCTTATTGCGGAAAAGAATGTTCCCGATACCGTTGGCACGAATTTTATCCTGTATTTTGCTTCGCCTGTACTTCGCGAGAAAATGTTAAATTCCGTCTGCATGACTATTGTTTTAGAATCTCCCGACTGTTCGGCGAGCAGCATTTCGACGCCGATATCTTCCGGACTTAGCAGTCCCGTGGAAATCACGACTTCCGCTTCGTACTCTTTTCCCAGCAGGATAGCTTCCTTTTCCATATCGGGTCTTTCGACGGATACAATTTCGACGCTTTCCCATTCTTTCAGCACCTTATACTTCCAGTCCGTAATTTCGCGTACAAGCTTGAAATCGTCCGCGATGAGTTCCTGCGAACGTTTCTGCAACTTATTGTAGTACTGTTCTTCGTAATCGTTCATCATGCGGTTGGTAGTGAAATTTGAAGCAACCTTTTCTATCGAATTTTTTATACGGGCAATCCATTGCGCGGGGATATTGTTCCCGTTTCGCCTGTAATACAGCGGTGTGATTTCGTTTTCGATTATACTGTAGATAGTTTCGGCGTCCAGTTCGTTCTGGAAATCGTTATTTGCGTACACCGCATTGATCGGCAAAGCCCATCCGGCGTCGCTTTTGTATCCTTCGACCCACCATCCGTCGAGTACGCTGAAATGCATAACGCCGTTCATCACAGCCTTTTCGCCGCTTGTACCCGAGGCTTCCAGAGGTCGCGTAGGCGTATTGAGCCAGATATCCACGCCGCGCACCATTTTCGCCGCGAGTTCCATATCGTAATTTTCGAGGAAGAGAATTTTCCCGAGAAACTGGGGATACTTTGATATTTCCACGATTTTCTTAATCAAATCCTGTCCAGCCTTGTCCGCCGGATGCGCTTTTCCCGCAAAGATAAACTGCACGGGGCGTTCGGGACTGTTGACTATGTCGTTCAGCTGGTCAAGGTTCGAAAACAGGAGATGCGCCCTTTTGTACGTCGCAAACCTGCGGGCGAAGCCTATAGTCAGCTTTGAGGGATCCAGAGTTTCAGTTATTTCCACAATCTCGCGCGGCGAATAATAGTTGATATCGTTTTGATTGGAAATCCAGTCCTTTATGTGCATTATCAGCTTGCTTTTCAGCAGATTTCTGATATTCCAGATAATTTCGTTGTTTATGTCCTGAATGTTTTTAAAGCATGACTTGTCGTAATGATGTCTGGCGAAATCGGGACCGAAAGCCTTGTCGTATAAATCCTTCCATATCGGGGCTGTCCATGTCGGATAGTGTACCCCGTTTGTAACATAGCCTATGAAAAGCTCTTCGGGAAGATATCCGGGGAACATTTTGTCGAACATTTCTCTGGTAACCTTTCCGTGCAGCCAGCTGACGCCGTTGACTTCCTGCGAAAGATTCACGGCAAGGCAACTCATGGAAAACTTCTCGTTAGTATCGGCGGGATTCATTCTTCCGAGACCGACTATCCGCTCCCACGACACATGAAACCTTTCGGGATAGTGGGAAATATACTTTCTCATCAGACTTTCGTCGAACGAATCGTGTCCGGCGGGAACAGGCGTATGAGTTGTAAACAGGGAAGATGCACGCACAACTTCACGCGCTTCATAGAATTTCAGATTGTATTTCTGCATGAGGCGGTGTATCCGTTCAAAACCGATCATGGCGGCGTGTCCTTCATTACAGTGATATACATTTGCCTCGATTCCAAGCTTTTCCAGCGCGCGGATTCCGCCTATTCCGAGAAGGATTTCCTGTTTCAGGCGGTTTTCCCAGTCGCCTCCGTAGAGATGGTGGGTTATAGCCCTGTCCTCGTCTATATTATTTTCAATATCAGTATCCAGGAGGTATAATTCCGTTCTGCCGACGTCTACTTTCCAGACCCTTGCGTGAAGCATTCGTCCGGGGAAGGCTATTTCTATCGAAATCCAGTTGCCGTCCCCGTCCCTGACAGGGGAAACGGGAATTTTGTCGAAACTTTGCGCCTCATATTCAGAGACCTGGTCTCCGGACGACGAAAGTTTCTGTTTAAAATAACCATATTTATACAGCAGGCCCACGGCAACGAGATTCAGTTTTTTGTCGCTCGCTTCTTTCAGATAGTCTCCCGCGAGTATTCCAAGTCCTCCCGAATATATTTTCAATGAAGAATGCAGCCCGTATTCCATGCTGAAATACGCTATCCTGCTTTTCTTTGCAATATTGTTTTTTTCAGACATATACCGCATGAACGAATCATAGACGTAATTCAGTTTCTGAACGAACTCCTCGCTGTTTTCCAGATCTTTAAATTCCTGATATGAAACCAGGTCCAGCATTCTGATTGGATTATATTCGGTCTTTTGCAAATAGTCTTCGTTAATTGACTTGAAAAGGTTCACCGCTTCCTGATTCCACGACCACCACAGGTTTCTCGACAGTTCGTCGAGGGGACGCAGGCGCTCCGGGATGGTACGCTGCACGATAATGCTTTGCCAGTGTATGCTGTCTCTCGGTATGCTCACTACGTACGGATGCGTTTCTTCCATTTTTTCTATCAATTTATTGTTCAAACAACGTTCTGCCGTTTTGTTTAGAGCAACAGAATAGGCAGTGTTATAATACTTTATAAAATTCTCCCATGATGCCCTGTCTGCGACCTCTTTTGCATTCTGTTTCAATTCCGCCGTTTCAACGTCCGACATCAAACATTGTTCAATAATTCTCTTCGTCAGCTGTGTAACGACCTCGGCTATGTTGCTGTCAGTCCGCTCTATAATGGACACGGCAGGACTGTGTCCAAATTCGTTTTTCACCCATATTCCAAATCCCGCCAAAGTTGTGGTAACGGTCGGCACTCCGTATGCAAGACTTTCCAGGGGCGTATATCCCCACGGTTCGTAGTACGAAGGGAATACTGTCAAGTCCATATCGGACAGCAGGTCATAGTAATGCAGATTGAAAATCCCGTCCTTCCCGTTCATGTACGAGGGCACGAAAATTATCTTCACCCTGTCCTTTTCGGAATTGCTGACGCCGTTTTCCGAAATGGACTTTAAAATGAGATCGTGATAATGGTCGTCCAGATTGTGGGTAACAAACCTGTTGGTGATAGTAATGGGATTTTCAGGATATTGCAGATTGTGCAACAGTTCCCTCGAAGGTCCCTGCGAACCGGCCGGGACAAATATGAAAACGACTATCTCTTTGGGAGGCGCTGCTTTGTTTACGTCGCCCAGGGCTTTGATAAACAGGTCCAAGCCCTTGTTCTTAAACTCGTATCTCCCGCTTGTCCCGATAAAAATGGCGTCTTCCGACAGTTTTATCTGCAAAAGGGCTTCTGCAATCCTGATCATTACGGCTTTGCCCGTTCCGCCCGGCTCTGTCTGTTTTGTGATTCTGAACCCGTTGGGAGTAACCACATCGGGTATCCTTCCCAAAAAGTGTTCACATTCCCTGGCTGTGATTTCGCTTACCGTTGTAAAACAGTCGGCTGCCAAAGCCGAATTTTTTTCCAGCGAATACCTTGCCCTGACATTGAAATCGCGACTGATGTTGTCGGGATTGTAAGTCTCTATATTGTCGTACAGTGGCATGTTGTTTCCCGCAATGCTCCTGCCTATGACGGTGGCATGAGTAGTAAATACGCAGGCTACATTTGGACTGTGCTTTTGCAAATACAGCAAGCCGGCGCCGGACATCCATTCGTGAAAATGAGCTATAGCGTTCCGGGCAAAGGCTTTATGATAGTTTACAAAACTCCGGATAACTCTGCCGGCAGCGTATCCAAAGAGATTGGCTTCGATGTAATCCCATCGTCCGGGGAGCGAATCCAGGTGATAATCTTCCCAAAACGAGCTGAATATCCTGTCCTTTTCCTCGAAAAAACGGGTGTAGTCAACAAGAAAAACGATTGGCTTGCCTTCGATATTCCAGCGACCTATTCTTATAATCAAGCCTTCGTCCGCAGCATGATTTTTCCATGACTTGAAAATCAGCGTATCTTCGGTAAATTCAAGATTTACTTCATTTTCCTTTATCAAATCGGGACCGATAAACACATGGGTATTTCTTAATTCCTCATCCAGAGAATACATTTTAGAGGTCAAAACGGTGTGTATTCCACCTATCTTATTACAAACTTCCCAACTTACTTCAAACAAAAAATCGGGCTTTAGAGCTTCCTTATCCTGCATAATTTATGCCAACAAAATTTTGTGCAAAGGTAAAAAAGTATTTCTATTGTTAATAATTTTCACAATAATAGCCATCGGCGAACAAAAGGCACAAACAGAATACGTTTTAAAGTTATTTCGAAAAGGCGTGTTAATTAACGAGATTTCAAAATATACCGACCTGTCAATTGACGATAGCAGATACCGAAATTATTTCTTTCGGTAACGATCCCGCTCAGATTACGAACCTGTCATCCCGTGCAACTCCTGACGGAGTTGTGTTGTGTCTATTGCCTTGTGTCTATTGATATTTATCCCCTGCGGGGAATTGAAATGAGGAATTTTATCGTACACCTCAATCGCATTGGGAGTATTGACTGCGTCGAACTTACGTTTCCAAAATGTCGTTTTTTTCGTGCAGTATGGTTTTGTGCATCTTGCAGCCCGAAGGTCCTGATTTTCATAACCGCAGGTCGCGACCTGCGGTAAATAACCAATCCCGGTCACTACCTGAAAAGGTAGGACTTAGATCACAATCAAAAATCCTACCTTTGACTGCGTCGAACTTACGTTTCAGGTAGTTTATACTTGTGCTTTTCTTCCGCAGGTCGTGACCTGCGGTTATGAAAATCAGACTTTTCAAGTCTGTTATATTTCTACGAAATAAGAAAAACTACATTTTGGAAACGAAGTTCGACGCAGTCAATGCACCCCATAACAACAGTCGTCATCATAAACCGAAGCAAACCATCGTTGTTCGTCATTGTGAGGTACGAAGCAATTCAGAGTTTCTATAATCTGTTCGCATAGAGTAAAATCTTGCCATTTTATTTTTTACACATTACTTAATTCAAAAATTTCATGTACATTTGCACCGCAAAATTAAAACGAATATAAGGCAATGAAACTGTAATTTCTTTCAAAAAAACAGAGAGCGGACTTTAGAAGATTCGTCTCCAACTATTTTATAATTAATTATATTATTTAATATTTTAAAAAAGAAATTATGCTTATTATTCAAAACATTAGTTACATACATCCCAATAAAGATTTACTGTTTGACAGGATAAATCTCACACTTAACAAACACGATAAAATTGCCTTGATTGGCAATAATGGCGTGGGAAAATCCACATTA
>JAISDR010000160.1 GCA_031264645.1 Prevotellaceae bacterium
ACGAACCCAAGGATGTTGTCTTTCGATTCTCCTTTAAACAGTTGCAACAAATCCGTCTGTATTGCCAGCGGAATGACTGTGTGCCCTCCGTTACCCGGAATCGAGACGGCATGATTTAACGTTCCCGACAGTACATTTGTCGAATTTAAATCAATCCCCCAGTCCAGTCCGGCGATTTGCGCAGCGGTCGAATTGGGATTGGTCGCGTTTATGTTTACCGTAAAACTCAATGGCAAACTCCCCGAAACTATTCCGGCGGTAAGTTTCAGCAGAGATGCGGGATTGAGATTCTGAACATTAGTTATGTTGTTCAAACTGATCCCTGCAACAGAAGGATTACCGAATCCTGCAAACTCATATTTGCAGTTTACAAACGATGCTACGCCGCTCAATATGTCGCAGGATAAAAAAGTAGCGCCTGTTACAAACAGGACAATAACGATTTTTAATTTTATAATTCTCATAAAAACAAATACTTTAAAATTATTTACTCCAGTATCTATATCTTTAACTGGCGTACAAAGGTAAATATTAATTAATAAAGAACAATTATTAATTATTAATCGGATTCACTACTTTGTTGTAAATGAGTTTCGGATTATCCGTCCACTGGTATTTCCCGTAGAACAGCTGGATTACCGGCTTAGGGAGCAGTTTTTCGAGACTTCTCAGCAAAACGATGTCATATTTTCTATGGAAATTTATCCAGCATTCGTTGCAGGTTTTCGCGTATTTCTTTTGCAGTTCTACCGTATCCCTGCCGTTATAGATTTCGTCGAGCGATTTTTCGTAGATATTTCCCAGTTTCACGTCGAGATTCTGGCATACGGGCACATTTCCGTTCGGATGAATCACAAGCGAATCAAAAATACTGTAGCATTTAAGTTTCAGTTTCCTGTTTTTCCATTCATTATACAGAATCAGGAAGTCGTAGTTTTCCGACGTATCCCTTACGCTTGCCGGGATTTTTTCAACAAAATTCCTGTCATGATAACTTCCGTTACGGCTGCCGGTTTCGTTTACATGCGCGGCGTCGACGGTATCGAAGAAATCGATGTTATTGTAAATGCCGATTCTAATGTCGGTATTATATTTCTTTGCGATTTCGATGACAAAACTCATATCGTCGAAACTGTTATACGGCGAAAGAGTAAACATCAGCGAGACGGGCACGGTGTTCCTGCACGCTTCAACAACCTGCACGACTTTATCGAAACCGTCCGCGCCGCGCATGTGCAGATACGTATCCCTGTCTCCGTCCAGCGACACGTACAGCCGTTTGGGAGGATATTTCTTTACATTGTCGATCACCCTGCGAGGCTGCAGGCAGTTCGACAGCAGTTCGAAGTTCCTGTGATTTTCCGAAAACCATTTCAGGATTTCGCCGGCTTCGGGATGCAGTAAAAACTCGCCTCCTTCAAGCCCGACGGTAGTATTTTTCGAAACGCATTTGCTGTTCATTATCTCGACTGTTTTTGTTTTGGAAATATGAACAGCCGGACGCTGCGCCCAGACAAAGCAGTGCCTGCATTTGGAATTGCACAGATTGGTGCTGTAAAACATCAGCGTCGACAGTTTCTTATGGCGGGGGAAAGCCATATTGTTTGCAAACATTAATCCCCGATTCACATAGTCTTTTATATTATACATGTTTTTCAATTTTCGCGATTAATTCAAAAGTATTTAGCAGAGATGACAGGGACGATAAATTCCTTGATTTCCGGCGTTCGCACAGGTTTGCGAAAGTCCTGATTTCGGAAAAATATCCCTGGGAAACGATTTGATTGTTCTCAAGTACCGGCAGAAAATTATTCCCGTTAAACAGGTATTTCTTTTCAGGAACAGTATGGAAAATCTTTTCTTTTGGAAGGGACAGGACGCTCCCGTTTTTAGGCTCAAAAGTCAGGGACTGATGATTGAGCAGGCTGTAAATGCCGCTCCCTGTGTTTATGGAAAGAAATTCCAGCGCCCGCGTCCACGAATACTGCGTCGAAATTTCCACGCTGCCAATGATTTTGCCGTGCCTCAGCTGCAGAAACAGGGAATTAGCCGACTTCGACGATTTGGTTTCGGCAATGGACAGCAGTTCCGAAGCGCCGAACAAAAAGCCGAGCAGGTCAATCGGATGAATGTATAAATCCCATAATGAGTTTCCTTCGGGATAGGCGCCAAGCGTGAAACGATAGTTATAGGAAATTACCTCATCCGTTTTCAAGTGTTTCCCGAGGATATTCACGCATGAAGAATAGCGTTTCTGCAGTCCGGCAAGGCAGATTTTCCCCGACGCCTTTTCCGTTTCGATCAGGTCTTTCAGTTCGTCCGCGGTTTTGCACGGCGGTTTTTCTACAAAAACATTTTTCCCGTGCTGCAGGCATTTTTTTACCAGACCGTAATGCGAATCCGGATTTGCACAGATAAAAATCCCGTTTACCTCCCTGTCGTTTAACACCGATTCCAGGTCTGTTGTCGCCGGCGCCGGCGGGTTTTTATTTATCAGCTCTGCCGTTTCACTGCTTTTGACAACGATATATTTAAGCGGAATACGCAGATAATTGATTGCGGGATACAGGTTGTTGACGCTGTGATTCCCGAATCCGACGAAGGCGTAAGCGGAATCAAAGCTGTTCTGCAGCATCTGCCTTTTACGCACTTTCTTTAAAAGTTCTATTATATTTCTCATTTCCATAAAATTTGTCCGTTCTATTATTATCAGTATATCTTATTTCAAAACCGGTTTGTCATTAATCAGCAAGACGCGTACGGGCGCTTTGCCGCCTGTCGTTTCAAGCAGCGTTTTCCCGTCCTTTTCAAGGCGGACGTACTGTACCCGTCCGTTTTTCATCTCGCCCGACGCCCGGATTCCGTCTGTTGCCGGAAGCCCGTAAAATGCAATGTCGCCAAAAGCTTCGGGCACGGCGGGAAACACTTTAATCTCCCTGCCGACCGACTGTAAAACCATGGACACGGGCACCATCGTAAACGAAGCGTAGCTTGTCAGGAAATAATAAAAGCTGCCGTTCTGCTCGCACATTGCCGTTCCCGACGGATCGAGCTGCGTAAGGCAGTAGCTCGATTTTTCGTAAGCCTCTTCCGCCCTGCCCCAGTATGCGTCGGTCAGCGCAAACCAGTTGGCGACGAAAGTAATCATCCCTTCGCCCTTTCTGTTGCGCTCCCAGCACTGATCCAGCGACCTGTTTACCTTCTTTGCCGAAAGCTCCTTCATTGTCTCCAAAGTCGGGAAACCCAGATAGGCATATCCGCGGATTCCCTGGTAGCCTGCTCCGGCGCGCGCGCCGTCGTCCTCGCCAAATTCGAGGTATACGTCGTTTTTATCCTTTATCCTGATGTTTTCGGCAATTTGTTTCCACTGTTTCCGCAGGACGGCGTCGACCTTTCTTTTTTCGGCAAGATCAGCCGCCTGCCTCAGCGTCCATTTGGCGGCAATCAGGGCGTCCAGCAGGTTGGCTTCGAAGAGGTCTTCGGTCAGCGAAGTTAGCGGCGGGATGGAATACGACTTTTGCGCCCCCTCGTAATGCAGCATCGTGCGCCAGAACTCGGCTGCGCCGCGCATTACCGCGTAAACCGTGTCCGGCTTGTCCGGGTACATCCTGCCGTAATGGTAGAACATGCCGGGGGCGAAGGCTTGAATATGCACCTGCCTGTCCCATGGCGCGGCGGGACGGTTTGTCCTGTCGTGCATCATTTCGTGGGCAAAGCAGAAGGCGTCGGGATTGTCGTGCGAGAGGTATTCGTACCGTCCCGCGGACTTGCCGCCCTCAGTAAATTCATGCCAGCCGACCGGATAGACGCCTGTGAGGTTTTTCCTCAGCGCCTCCGGACGATAGTGGGCTGCGAGCATGTTTCCCGCCCTTTCGCCGTCGCCCAGCCACGCGTATGCATAGAGCGACCAGCCCGCCGCGCCGTAGGTAAACGGTCGCTGGTTCCACGGCTCGACGTCCAGCCGGGCTTTTCCCTGGAACTGGTACGCCGAGGCTGCGCCGGAGGTAAATGTGCCGAACTGACATTCGCCCGGCAGGTTGCTCGACGAGCCGGCTGTGCATTGAAGCCAGTGCAGCGAACGGTAGAACGTGCGGGCATAAAGACCTTCGGGAAGGATGATGACGCCCAGCGACTGCCAGAG
>JAISDR010000036.1 GCA_031264645.1 Prevotellaceae bacterium
GATTTGATTTTACACAGGAAAAATATAAGGTATCTGTTTCTCGCCGTATTTTTTACGGGCGCATTTGTTTCTAAAGCCCAGATTGATTTTGATCTGACTCAAAGATGGTTTAACGAAACGCTATACAATCCGGCGTCTGCGGGCAATAATTTTTCTACAGGAGTATTTTTGCATACACAACAAAAGTGGGTGGGCGTTACCGGAGCGCCCTCCACTCACGCCGGCACGTTTGATACGTATGTCGAGGATTTGAGGTCGGGATTCGGATTGACGTTTGCTGCCGATAAAAGCGGTTCTACAAGCAGCTACAGTGCACGTCTCGCGTATGCTTTTTATCTCCCTGTCGGAGAGAAAGCTGTCCTGTCGCTGGGCATGGCGGGCGGAATGTTATTCAGGAGCAGAAAGGTCTCGTTAAGCGGTTCCGAAGATCCTGCCGATCCGTCCCTTGTTTACGGAAATGTTTCCGACTATTCTCCCGATTTCGATTTCGGTTTTGAATTTAAGGGACCTTTTAAACTCGGAGCTTCAATCAGGCATCTCGCAGCACAGCCGCCAAAATACAGTCTACCCAGACATTCGATAAATATCTGGACTTATATTTCGTCGCGCTTCAATCTTTCGGAATCTCTAAGTCTCGAACCTGTAGCTTCCGTACTGATCTACGAATCGACATACAGAGCGGAACTGGGCGCTCTGTTCTATTTTTTCAAAACCGGAAGGAACAATACGTACAGCGACAGATTTTGGTTGGGTGCGCTTTACCGGGGCGAAAGTAATTTTGCTGTACTTGCCGGAATAAATTTGACGCCTAAAATACGCTTGGGATATTCTTTCGATTATGCAGTAGGCGATTTATCTTCCGTTGCCAAAGGCGGGACGCACGAACTGTTCCTTTCATTTTATCTTAACCGTATCTTCTACAAGGACGAGGCTTGTCCGGCTTATAGAAGCTACAGAAGAAGATAATGCGTGACAGCTATTTCAGTATAAGTTCTTCGATTATATTTGCGCCTGCCCTGCGGTTAAATTCCCTGATTATATCCGAGCGCATCATATACAGTTCGTCGCGCACGACCGAGGAAGACAGATGGACGTATAACTTTTTGTTTTCTATCCTTTTGCTTAATGTCGCCTTCGATACGTTGCCGCCCAGCATTTCGTTCCACAGTTTCAGCAGCTGATATTCGCGGTATCCCTTTTCGAGACCGGATTCCTTCAGGAACACGGACAGTAAATTGCCGACTGTAACAGGTTTGTTGCGTACCATCTTCAGGATGACTGTAAAAGTTCTATATTTCCGGAATTCATTTTGAACAGCTTGTAGTTTGCATCCGTCTTTTTCAACAGAGTATCAAGACGGTTTTTGTTGCTGTCGGTCAGGAATATTTGACCGAATCCGCTGTCCGTCACAAACGATATAAGCCGTTCCACCCTTTCGACGTCGAGTTTGTCGAAAATATCGTCGAGCAGGAGTATGGGCGAGATTCCGGCATACTGTTTAATTATGCGGAACTGCGTCATCATCATAGCGATAAGATACGTTTTCTGCTGTCCCTGCGAGCCGGAGTTTTTCAATGTCCTGCCGTTGATTTCCATAATCAAGTCGTCGCGATGAATCCCCACGGATGTATATTGCAGGGCGCAGTCCCTTTCCAGATTTCTCTCCAGCAGCGATTTGAGATTCCCCCTGTCCAGATCGGAACGGTACGACAAGCCGACAATATCCTTTCCGCCCGACACGGCATTGTATATATCCTGAAATACAGGCAGAAATGATTTCAACAGCATTTTCCTCTTCTCGTAAATCGCCTGTCCGTAAATCGACATTTGCTCGTTCAGGGTGTCAATAAAACTGAAATCGATGTCCGGGATTTTGTATTTCAGCATTTTATTACGGTTTTGCAGAATATTGTTATAACGGATTGACGCGTCAAGATATTGCCTGTCGGTCTGGGAAATCACAGCATTGAGGAATTTCCGCCTTTCTTCGCTGCCGCTGTTTATCAGCGAAATATCCGAGGGAGTGATGAATACCAGAGGGATAACCCCGATATGCTCTGACAGTTTCCGATATTCTTTAGAGTTGTATTTAAACGATTTTTTACCGTTACGCTTAATTCCGCAGGAAACGCTTTCCTCGTCCTCGTTCTTCAAATACCGGGCTTTAAGCAAAAAATAATCCCCGTCATTCCGAATGTTCATATAATCGACTGAAACGAACTTGCTTTTACACATCGACAGATAATATATCCCGTCTAAAAGATTGGTTTTGCCTTCTCCGTTATTGCCTACGATGCAGTTCAACACGGGAGAGCAGTCAAGATCCAGCTGCTCTATATTCTTGAAATTCGAAACGCTGAGGTATTTCAGATACATTGAATTATTTCAGATTTTCGAGTTTAGTGATTGCTGTAATTGCTTCATTATACATATTCTCCATACCTTCGTGATTGCTTCCGGGGGCATAGCGCGCATATTCGCAGTTTTCCATGACTGAAATCAGCATGTCAATATTTTCCTGTGGAACATTTTGCGAGGCTAACTTTTCCTGAACCCTGTCGCGCGAAAATTCAGAGCCTTGCATATTCAATTTATCGCTAATGTATCCCCATACCGCCCTGGCGACTTCCTCGTAGAAACCGGCGCGGTCGTCTGCTTTAAGAAGTCGTGCCGACTGTTTTAAACGGCTTATTGCAACCTTGTTGGCTTTTTTATTGCGCATCAGGGCAACATTTCGCCGGTCTTTTGCCATTTTGCGCATTATGAAGCATATTATTGCGAAAATCAATATTATAGCAGCGAATAAGAGCCAGAAATCCGATGAAGCGAAGAACACGTATCCGCTTGATTTAAGCGCAGTCAGCGGCGCTGTTTTGATAAACAGAATATCGTTGCCGAGATGTTCCACCTTTTTCCCCGTAACCATTGGCATCGAGGTTATTGGCTGGATGTTCGTTCCACTGGGGTCTTTTTCCACTTCTATATGTATGGGATCGGATTTCAGTGTAACATAAGTCCCTTTCCGCGCGTCGAAATACGAAACTTCAACCGGAGGGAGTTCAAATTCGCCGCCGCTTCTGGGGATCAGCACATAGTCGAATTTCTTGCTTCCCGAGCCGCCTGTTTCGGACGTCTTGACATTTTCCGCAGTTTTCGGGTCGTATTTGTCGAATTTGTCGGGAAACAGTATCAAAGGCGGATTGATCTGTTTGAAATTGCCCGTACCTGAAACGGTCACAGAATAAGTAATAGCCTGATTCGCCGCAACCTTATTCTTGTCAACCTTAGCCGCGAGCGTGAAGTTTCCCATTGCGCCGTTGAACGAAGCCGGAGCGCCTGCGGGAAAATCCTTTATATTCAAAGTTACAGGTTTGGATTTTAATTGCTTGTTTACAGTTTTGTACTGCTGACCGAAGAAAAGGTCGGGTAAACCCTGCGATGAACGCGATTGTTGCGGTATCTGTACCGACACGACCGTTTCCAGCGGATCAAGCGTAATTTCTCCTGCCCGCAAGGGATACAGAACCAGCCTTGCCAGCGTTATCGAATTATATACCTTATTATTATATTTCTGCTGATACGGTCTTGATTCATTGGCTGGAATTTGCAGTTCCTGAAAATCGAAGCCTGCAAGCGTAGGCATGTTGAATTTTGACAGTGAAGAAACGGGAACATTGTGCCAGTACAGTTTTATTGAAAGAATCAT
>JAISDR010000271.1 GCA_031264645.1 Prevotellaceae bacterium
CCTAACGGGCAATTGAAATACAAAATTTTGTCTTTCCCGGATATGAGGTGTGTTGGTTAATTCGGTCTTATATTTTTCATGTCGTCAACATATTAAGCTTTGGCGGCGCTGGTTTTCGGCAAAAAAATTTTTCTCTCTGAAAGTATTGTTGTATTTTTGCGCCTAAACATACAGATAATTATGTTTGGACATATTAAAAATATTTTAAAAAACAAGAGTCTTAAAAGCGCTGCTGCCTGTGCCCGGAAAAGGGAAGAACTTGCGTGCAATTTCGAAATGGCGAAAACCATGGGAGTTATATATCCGTTCAATATCAACATTGACACAGTTTTAAATGCGGTGAGAGATGTAGCTGAGCGGTATAATATTGAACTGGTTTTCATGATATATTTTCCACAGGACAAGCTGCCCGAAGGGATTGAGATAAACTCGCCGTCGCGGATTTTCTTCTCCGACAACGAATGCAACTGGTTCGGAGTACCGAACGCTGCGGCGATAAAAAACTTTGTCAATACGCGGTTTAATCTCCTTATTGACTTATCTTCAAAGGTTTGGTTTCCCCTGCAGCACATAGCGATTTCCTCCAATGCCGGTTTCAAAATCGGGCGCATAAACCACGAAACATATAATCCATACAACTTTGTACTGTTGGGTAGCGAAAACGAAGCGCAATTTATAAAGGATTTAGAAACATATTTATACAAAATAAAATGAACAGAATTTCAGGCATGGGAGTGGCTTTGATAACTCCTTTCAAAAAAGACAAATCAATTGATTTTGATGCATTGGCAAAAGTTATAGAATATGTGACCGACGGCGGAGCCGATTTTTTCGTAGCTCTTGGAACCACGGCGGAAACTCCAACCCTGGACGCCGCCGAGAAAAGAGATATCGTACAGTTTATTGCCGAAAAAAACAGCAGGAAACTGCCACTGATTGTCGGCGTCGGGGGAAACAATACCGCCGAAGTGATTAAAAGCGCTGCCAGTCTTTACGACGAAGCCGACGCCGTGCTCAGCGTTACCCCATATTACAACAAGCCCTCGCAAAAAGGTCTGCAGGAGCATTTTACAGCCATAGCCGAAGCGTCTGCCAAGCCACTTATTCTATACAATGTTCCCGGACGGACGGGCGTAAACATGACTGCCGACACATGTTTGAAATTGGCTGAACACAAGAATATTATCGCTGTCAAGGAAGCATCGGCAGACCTGAACCAGATGGCGTATATTTTGAAAGGCAGACCGGAAGGCTTTTCGGTATTGTCCGGCGATGACGGTCTGACACTGATGCAGATAGCTATGGGAATAGACGGAGTAATATCAGTTGTCGGAAACGCTTTTCCCGAAGAATTCGGGAAACTTGTACATCTGGCAATAAAGGGAAATTTTGCCGAAGCAAGGCTGATTTATCTGCAAATGATAGAAATAATAAACCTCCTGTTTGTCGAGGGCAATCCCGTCGGCGTGAAGACTGCCCTGGCTCTTAAAGGATTAATCGAAAACGAATTGAGATTGCCTTTAGTCAGGGGAAGCGAAGTTTTATGCGAAAAATTAAAACAACAAATACGATTATAAATTAAAACATGGATATAGACGATGACATTCTGATTCAGAAATATGAGACGCTCCTGTATAACAGGGAATCAATGTATTTTGACAGCGAGGAGTTTTGCACAATCATATCTTACTACATATCGGAAAACAGGTATGCCGACGCGCTGGAAGCCCTGATTCGCGCGGAGCTGTGCTATCCCGACGACATGGAACTTGCGCTCTACAAAGTCAGGATAATGATGTTTCTCGACAACTTCGACAGGGCTTTCGAACTGCTGCAGGATCTGGAAAGCAGGGCGTGCGATTCATTCGAAATAAACCTGTACAAGGGACATATCTACACGCTGAACGACGATATCGAAAATGCAGTCAGGGAGTTTGAACTCGTTCTTGAGAAAAATCCCGACCTCGACGACGAGGAATTGCAGTATATTCCCAGTATCCTTATGGAACAGGGATATTGCGAGGAAGCTCTGATATTTTTACACAAATTTATTGATTACGGCATTGCCAGTGCGAAGATATTTTTCAATACCGCACATTGTTACGAACATATTAACAACTCGGAAAAGGCAGAGGAATATTACGAAAAATCTCTGGACGAAGACCCGTTCAGCGAAAGGACATGGGTGATTCTGGGGCTGTTCCATCTGAATCACGATAATGCGAAAAAAGCTCTGGAAGCCTTTGAGTTTGCTCTTTCCATAAACAACAACACTCAAATTGCATTCCTGTGTAAATCTGCCGCTTTGATTCAATCGGGAGATTATGGCAAAGCCATCGAATGTCTTTTGGATGGGATGTCAAAATCTTTAGGGGAACGTTCCCCTTTGTCCGATATAGCCGGTATACTGAATCCTTTCAATGATATTGAGGATATGGAGGATATGGAAGAAGACGAGTCGGAGTTCGAGGAGGAAAAAGACTTCGAAGTGCCTTACTGGGGTTTAAGCAAGGTATTATATGCGCAGGGAAATATCGAGTCGGCGATTCATGTTCTCAACAAGGCAATCGAACTTGATCCGGATAACGAAGACTATCTTTATTTCAGGGGACAGTGCATCATCAGCCTTATTTCCAACAGGAAGGCGCTGGAAAACATACTGCAAAACTCGGATATATTAAAGGAATCAAACCCGGATGATTCGGAGTTTGTCAGCAAGCATAAAAAAGCTGTTTTTTCCTATAAGATTGACGATTTGGAGGAATGCTGCAAGTATCTGCTCGAAGCGTTTGTAATTAACAGCGAAGGACTTGAGATGTTCTTTAATACCTGTCCAAAAGCAAAAGACGATGCTTACATCATAATTTATCTTGGAAAACACCTTAAATAATATGAGGGATACGCTGGACGATATGATAAAATACATAACAGTAAATAAGATTAATAAATTAATAAAATTAGAATATATAAAATTATGAAACGACGATTACAGGACTATATGTTAGTAACGCTCAAAGGAATAGGAATGGGAGCGGCAGATGTGATTCCGGGCGTCTCGGGAGGAACCATCGCTTTTATATCCGGTATTTATGAAGAACTGCTGTCTTCAATAAAAGGCTTGCCTGAGGCTTTAAGGGTTTTAGTATCAAGCAAATTCAATCTAAAACTTTTCTGGAAAGCATGCAACGGAAATTTCATGCTGGCTTTACTGCTTGGCATAGGTCTGAGCATTGTGTCACTGGCAAAGCTGATGACATATTTGCTTGACACCTATCCAATTCCGGTGTGGTCATTCTTTTTCGGACTTATACTTGCATCGGTCTGGTTTGTCCTGAGAGATATAAAAAAGTGGAAGGTATCTTACTTTATTTCACTGATTTTGGGAATTGCAGCAGGCTATCTGATTACGGTAATCACTCCTTCGGAAACGCCAAATGCCCTGTGGTTTATATTTTTATCGGGAGCTATTGCCATCTGCGCCATGATTTTACCCGGCATATCCGGAAGCTTTATCCTGCTTTTGATGGGAAAATACACGTATATACTTGCCGCCCTGACCAATTTCAATATCCCGGTGATACTGACATTTGCAGCTGGAGCAGTAATTGGAATCATATCCTTTTCCCATTTTCTTTCATGGCTGTTGAAGAATTACAACTTCCTGACCGTATCGTTTTTAGCTGGGGTAATGTTCGGTTCGCTTAATAAAATCTGGCCCTGGAAAGTTCCGAAAATCGATAATCAGACCGGAGAAATAATCTCGTTTTCGGAAAAGAATGTTTTACCTTCAACATACAGCGAGATAATGGACTCTTCTTCACATGTTTTATACGCTATTGTAATGGTACTGGTCGGTTTTTCCATCATATTCATAATAGATATGGTAGCTACAAAAATGAAGTTAAAGTAAAAATTACGCATATGAATTTTAATAAAATACGCACAGCAATATGTTCTTATGGCTATTCGACGAGAATATTTCATGAGCCTTATATTTCGACATTGCCGGAATATTTTGATCTAAGGGCTTTTGTAGAACGGAACAACTGCGATTCCAGAGAACGCTATCCCTCGGCGCGCATTTACCGCTCGTGCGAGGAACTGTTTGCCGCGGAAGATATTGACCTGGTTATTGTTAATACGCCAAGCCCTACTCATTTCGAGTATGCCCGCAAAGCGCTGGAAGCAGGGAAACATCTTGTTATCGACAAGCCTTTCACTGCCACGTCCAAAGAGGCTGAAATCCTGATAAATCTGGCAAGGGAAAAGAATCTTGTGCTTACCGTTTTCCACAACCGGAGATGGGAAGGCGAGCTTATTGCCATGAAACAGGTCGTTGAACAGAAACTGCTTGGCAAGCTTATCGACGGGGAATTTCGTTTCGAACGTTTCAAAAACAAGCCCAATCCGAAAGCGCACAAGGAAGAAGCTCTCCGCGGCAACGGTCTTATGTATGAGCTTTGTACGCATTTGATAGACCAGGCGCTGTTCCTTTTCGGGAAGCCAAAATCGGTTTACGCTGAAATATGCAGGGAAAGGGATTTTTCGAAAATCGACGACTATTGCGTAATTGTCCTGTATTACGAAAATCAATTCAGGCTGCTGATAAAGAGCTCCCTGCTGGTTGCAGACGTCGGTCCCTCGTATATCCTTAACGGACACACAGGCTCGTTTGTAAAATACAGGGCTAATATCCTTGAAGAACAATCGGTTAATGGAATGCGCCCCGGCGATGCAAATTTCGGAAGGGAAGATGCGGACACGGCTGCCAGACTGACATGTCTGCAAGCCGACGGCTCGTTGGCGACAGTGAAACGCGCTTCGCCCGATTCTTCGTATGCCGGTTTTTATCAGCAGCTTGGAGAAGCGATACGGGCTAATCGCGAAAACGGACGCCAAGCGGTCAAAGTCCCCGTAGATCCGCAGGACGCTCTGCTTGGAATACGAATAATAGAAGCGGCGTACGAAAGCGCGAAACAACTTGGAATTATTAACTTATAAAATTTAATATCATGTATTTCGATTTATCCGGCTATATAGAGCATCTGGAAGCAAAGAACGAACTGATACGGATTAACGAATTTGTCAATCCCGAACTGGAAATCACCGAGATAGCAGACCGCATATCCAAGTCCCATGCTGGTAAAGCCCTGCTGTTCATGAACACAGGCACAAAATTTCCCCTGCTGATAAACGCTTTCGGTTCGGATAATCGAATCAGGTACGCTCTGGGAATAAACGATATGGACGATATACCGAAGGAAATAGATTCCCTTTTCAAAGACCTGTCCACTCCGAAAGCCAGTCTCTGGGAAAAGCTAAAGATGCTGCCTTCCCTTGCGCATATTTCGGAATGGTTTCCCAAGTCTATTAAGATGAAAAATCCTTCGTGCCAGGAAGTTGCCATGCCTTCTCCAAAGCTTGGCGACCTGCCTGTCCTTAAATGCTGGCCCCACGATGGAGGACGCTTTATCACTCTGCCCCTGGTACATACGAAAGACGTCGAAACAGGCTTGCGAAATGTCGGCATGTACAGACTTCAGGTTTATGACGATTCGACTACCGGAATGCACTGGCACAGGCACAAAACCGGAGCCGTACATTTCGAAGGATACCGGAAAGCGAAAAAAATCATGCCGATAGCCGTTTCCCTGGGCGGAGATCCGGTGTACACATGGTGCGCGGCGGCTCCCCTGCCCGAAAATCTGGACGAGTATCTGCTCGCCGGTTTTTTGAGGAAAAGCCCTGTGCGTCTGGTCAAATGCCTTACTCAGGATATCGAAGTCCCCGAAGATTCCGACTTTGTGATAGAAGGATACATCGACCCGAAAGAGGTTTTTGTTTCGGAAGGTCCGTTCGGCGACCATACGGGCGTCTATTCCCTGCAAGACCTTTATCCCAAAATGCACGTAACATGCATAACTCACAGAAAAGGCGCTGTTTATCCGGCTACGATAGTCGGGATTCCGCCGCAGGAAGATTATTATATCTCCAAAGCCATCGAAAAGATTTTCCTCAAGCCGATACAGATGCTTATCGCTCCGGAAATAAAGGAGCTGTTCCTCCCGAAAGAAGGCGTATCTCACAATATCGCTGTGATTTCCATTAATAAAACATACCCCGGACAGGCTGTTAAGGTTGCAAATGCAATGTGGGGCGCCGGACAAATGATGTTCTGCAAGATAATCGTTGTAGTCGACGCCAATGCATACAGTGTCAGCGCAATAATCGACGCTATCGGTAAATACTGGAATCCTTCCGCGGACACGTACTTCTGCAAGGGTCCGCTGGATATGCTCGACCATGCAGCCCGCCAGCAGGGTTTCGGAGGGAAAATGTGCATCGACGCTACAAAAAAACTGTTCGAGGAGGAAACTGCTGTCTCCGAACCGCTTGCTGCTACATATATCTTTTGCAACGAGGACAATATTCCCTCGATAAAAACTAAATTCATGGTGATCTTCGACAGGGATATTGACGTTACCGACTTTGAGACATGTCTCTGGATCACAGGTAATAATGTCGATGTGAGCTACGACTGTAAAATCGAAAATGACTGCCTGATCGTGGACGCCCGTACTAAATTCGGGAAAAAAGGCTTCCTGAGACCCTGGCCTAATGTTATCTGTATGAACGACGAAACGATTGACTCCATAAATAATAAATGGCAAAACCTCGGCATAGGAGAGTTTATCCCTTCTCCTTCACTGAAATATAAACACTTCGTTAAAAACGAAGGAGCAGAAATGAATTATGAATTATAAATTATAAAATATTAATATGATAATATGAAAACAAAATCACAGAAATTTATCGAAAAAGAATTGGGAAAATTTGTTAATCTGTTCCCGGAATTTAGAGCTCGTTATGAATTGAATGAAAATACCGAAGCCTATTTTGTTGAGATTACTCCAGGTGAAATCTTCTTTCAGAATGATTATTACATGAGATGGAGCGTATATGTACGGGATAGATTTTTAGACACATTTCCGGAAGAAGGACTTTGTTTTATCTCTGAAAACGATGAGTTTTCACTTAAAAGAATAGATTTCGCTATATGTGGTGAAAAATATGTGCCTGATAAAAGCAAACAAAGAAGACGCAAATTCAAAACTGTTTAAAATTGTTCCATTCCCGGGAACGGAACATTCATTTCCGGCAATGCGTCGTAATGTGCTTGTATGTGTCTGTAATCGTGCGGGCGCTACTGAGGTTTTTTGTTCTTGAAATTAGGTAATAGAAATGAGTCTCTCATTAAAAGATTTATACCGCGCACGGCATAATTTTGTGAATTGCTTTACTGTTGCGGTTAAACTCCGTAAGGAGTTCAAAATTGATAACCCCGAACAAGCGCAGCGCAGTTCGAGACAGCCGACAGGCGACAGCCTCGGCAACCGTAGCCGCAGATTTACAGCTATAGCAATCAAATGGAGCAACGCATTGTTCAATTGCTGTCAGCTTTAGCTGACGGATAAAAGATTCTTTCAAAAAAATTTACTCTGAATCCAAAAGCATAACAGCGTGTATATCTTACAATTTCTTCGCATGAGGCGGGCGGGATAAACGGGTAGAAACAAATTTTTCATCAAAACAT
>JAISDR010000048.1 GCA_031264645.1 Prevotellaceae bacterium
ATTGCACCCGGAGACTGGCGTATGAACTTTCTTATTGCCTGACGGCATTTGCGGTCGGCATGTTCCGTAACCGAACAGGTGTTTATCACGTATATATCGGCAGGCTGCGAATGGCTTACCCTTTCGAATCCATTGGATACAAACACTCCGGCAAGCGCAGACGTCTCGGAAAAATTCAACTTGCAACCGAGCGTATAAAAGGCTACTTTTCTTTTTATTTCCATAAAACAGCATGAGCAATTCATGCCTTTTTAATTTTAAGCCGCAAAAGTATGAAATAAAAATTAATTGACGGGGTATTTTAAGGAAGGATATTTCACAACAATTCCTGCGTCGAACTTCGTTTCCAAAATGTCGGACTGTTCAATTTCTCCCGCAGGCTTATAACTGTCTTGAACAGTTCTCTTTGCTTAGCCTGACTCAGGGTAAGAAGCCCGACACTGTTTTGCGGTTAGCCTGATTAAAGGTAAGTAACTAGCCTCGTTAAAGGTAAGTAACTGGCCTGATTAAAGATAAGTAATTAGCCTCGTTACAAATTTTGCCTGAATCGTTTTGGCTATATATATTGGCTAAACCAACATTTTGGAAACGAAGTTCGACACAGTCAATACACCCCATTTGCAATCATTTGCAATATGATATTTTGAAATCCGGAAATTTCATGTAATTTTGCGCCCGTTAACATTCTAAACAGATATGCTTTGGCTTCATCAAGTTTTGTAGATTACGTCAGGATTTTTTTTCGCTCGGGAGATGGAGGTTCCGGCTCAACTCATTTACACAGAGAGAAATTTGTCCCCAAAGGCGGACCCGACGGCGGGGACGGGGGACGCGGCGGACACATAATACTTAAAGGAAACAGTCAGTACTGGACTTTGATACACCTTAAATACCGGAAACATATACATGCCGAACACGGGGAATCGGGCAGCGGAAGTCTCTGTCATGGCGCTAACGGGAAAGACGAGATTCTGGATGTACCCGTAGGAACAATTGCCAAGGACGAAAATGGCAAAATACTGTGCGAAATAACGCAGGACGGCGAGGAAATAATTCTGCTGCAGGGTGGCAGAGGCGGTCTGGGTAACGCCAATTTCAAGTCGGCGACCAACAGGACGCCGCGATATTCCCAGCCCGGCGAACACGGTATCGAAGGCTGGTATGTCCTGGAACTGAAACTGCTTGCCGACGTCGGTCTGGTAGGATTCCCGAATGCCGGCAAATCCACTTTATTATCCGTCGTTTCGGCAGCCAAGCCCAAAATCGCCGATTATGCGTTTACGACGCTTGAACCGAATCTCGGTATTGTGAACTATCGCGAACATCTTTCGTTCATCATGGCGGATATTCCCGGAATCATAGAGGACGCCCACAAGGGGAAAGGATTAGGTATAAGGTTTTTGCGGCACATAGAGCGCAATTCCATACTTTTGTTCCTGATTTCCGCCGACAGCAGGGACATCGTCAAGGAATACCGCACGCTTATAAACGAACTTGAAAAATATAATCCCGAACTTTTAGATAAGCGCCGGATTCTGGCAATATCCAAAAGCGACATGCTCGACGGGGAATTATGCGACGAGATAGAGCAGGAAATAAAAAAGCATATCCCGAATATCCCGTTCATTTTCATCTCGTCGATAACGGGAAGCAAAATAATGGAATTGAAGGATTTAATTTGGAAAAATTTGAACGGATAGATTATGCTTATCGTATTGGAAGGTCTGGACGGAGCCGGCAAAACTACGCAGGTGAACTTGCTGCAAAAATATTTTGAATCGGAGAACGTGAAAAGTACGTTTCTGCATTTCCCGCGTTTCGACGCTCCCGTATATGGCGACTTGATTGCGTCTTTCCTTCGCGGCGAATTTGGAGATGTAAACACAGTAGACCCGCGTCTGGTAGCTTTGCTGTATGCCGGCGACAGGGACAATGCCGCATCGAAACTGAAATCGTGGTTTGCCGAAGGTAAGGCGGTTATACTTGACCGTTATGTGTATTCCAACATTGCTTTCCAGTGTGCAAAAATTCCGGACGCTACAAAGAGAAAGGAACTTCGCGAATGGATTTTCAATCTGGAATACGTTTTTTTCGGGATTCCCCGGCCGGATATCAATATTTTTCTGGATGTGCCCTTTGATTTTACTGTCGAAAAGCTAAAATCACAACGCGAAGGAATCGAAAGAGACTATCTGAAAGGCAAAGAAGATATTCACGAGTCGGATTTCGACCTGCAAAAAAGAGTTCGGGAAGTATATCTGGAACAAACAGGGATCGACGGGAAATTTGTTTCTGTAAACTGCGTTGACTGCAATTCAATGATGAAAACGCCTCAAATTATACACGGTGAAATAGTCAGGCTGGTTAAAGGCTTAGTTACAAACTGAATCTCAGTCCGACGCCCAGGCCGAAAGAAACAGGCCAGTCGGTTCTTATGCTTTCAGGCTGTCCGTTATTGAAGAAATATCCGACTTGAGGTTCAAAAAACAGTCCCAAGCTCCGGGACAGTTTGTAGGCTACCCCGACCGAGCCGTTGACAGACCATTGCAAGCCTTTCATATTTGTCTTGGACGTAATTTTGTCGCTGCGGTCAATGTAGGAATAAACGCCTTTTTCCACCATTCCTCCCGCAGAAGCGTAAACATTCCAATTGGGTTTGGACACCATGTAACAAACTGCATTTAAAGGTATTCCAAGATAATGCAAGTGCTGTGTTGCCGTGTTATTATTCCATCTGTATTTAGTCGAAAGATATGTGTAGCTCAGCCCGCTTTCGACAGCCAGTCTCGAATTAAGATCTTTACGGACTATAAACTTGGCTGACAGCGGTAA
Source organism: Prevotellaceae bacterium (assembly GCA_031264645.1). Classification (GTDB taxonomy): domain Bacteria; phylum Bacteroidota; class Bacteroidia; order Bacteroidales; family UBA932; genus JAIRLF01. The sequence continues at coordinate 2,833 of JAISDR010000048.1, forward strand.
TCCGTGTTTTGTGTCGGCATTATCGGGTACCATTATTCCGTTTTTATATTTATTCTTAATGTAATCGGTCGATTTAGACGAAGTTAGAAGAGGCTCCGCCATAATTAAATTGGAGTTTTTGTTTGTAGCATTCGGCGATTGATAATTTCCGGCGCCAAAACTCATTAAAATAGACCATTCCTTATTGTTATCTTTGTTTTTGTCAAGCTTTGCCGCCATCCTGCTTATATTGTCCGGCACGGGATTATCATTCTTTTTATCATCCGGTTTCCTGTTTCCGGGCAGGCTAAGACGCATGTCGTTTCCCGGAAGTTGAAGTTTATTTGATGAAGAAAGATTTATCGAAGTACCTGAAATATTACGCGGTACAAATTTTAACTGTTCCTTTAACGGAGGATCTTCCGGCTGAGGTTCGGACGTCTCGATTTGAGCGATAAGCGTTTCTGCGTTTGCAATGTATGCAGGGGCAGAATTGGATTCGGGCTGCGTCTGATTTTCGGTATCCTGTCTTTTCTGTTCTGTTTTAGTTTCGGGAGCAGTCTGTGTTGCAGTTTCAGGCACAGGGTTTTGTTTCTTTGTTTGCGTTTCCGGAGTTTTCGGGGTTTTCCGTTCCTGAACAAGCACATTTTCATCTTTCGTTCCGGATTCACGATTACCGTCGTTTTTCGGCAGGTTTAACGTAATTAACAGTAAAACGGTTGCTGCAGCAACAGCAACGAAACTCGCCGCAATATAAATATGTTTAATCCTTCTGCTTTTGATTAAAGACTTCTCTATAGCATCCCAGTTGCCCGGGTCTACAGGAATCCTGTAATCCTCAAATGTATCTCGGATTAACTTCTCAAAACCATTGTTTAAATCATTCGACATCAACCAACATCTTTAATTAATTTCATAATCTTTTGTTGCAATAGAGTTCTCGCCCTTGCGTACTGCGAACGCGATGTTCCTTCCTGAATCCCAAGCATCTCTGCAATTTCTGCATGTGAATATCCTTCTATGGCAAACATATTGAATACTGTGCGGAAACCGTCAGGCAGTTCTGTTATACACTTCATTAATTCATCTGCCGATATTTTATCAATTGGCGATTCATCCTCGCTTTCAATATTGAAGGCGACGTCAATATCCATGCTGTGCTTTAAAACATCGTTGTGTCGCAGATATTCCAAAGAAGTATTTACAAAAATCTTCCTCATCCATCCAACAAAAGAGCCTTTCCCCGAATAGGTATGGATTTTATCAAACAGCTTTATGAATCCGTCCTGCAACAAGTTTTGAGCTATATCTTTGTCCTTAACGTATCTTAAACATACAGACATCATTAGAGACGCGTATTTCTCATAAAGTTGTTTCTGAGCACGTATATCTTTTTTTATACATTCCTTTATCAGTTGCTCGTCCATACTATCGCGTACTGCATATAGATGCAATTATCTTCATTTTCGTTGCTTGTTACTACTAAATTTTTTTGTTTTTCGCAGAATAAATTTAATATTTTCCCTATTATAAACTGTTTTGTTTGATTCTTGTTCATTTTTTGAAAACAGAATGCAGGAAAATCCGGATATAAGTCATGCCTGCAGAATGAATATGCACGGTTTTTTGTTCACTTGCGGAATGTTTTTCTTCCATTCCCTGACTTGCATGGTTTTGATATATTCGTCGGGAGAAGTTATATCGCAAGCCACGCACAATAACGTGTCGGGAGAGCAGGTATTCAATACAGTTTCGAATATTTTGGCGCTGCGATACGGCGTTTCGATGAATATCTTGCTTTGATTATCCTGTCTTGATTGCTGTTCCAGTTTCCTGAGGGTTTTAATCAGGTCGGGAACTTTGGCAGGCAAATA
>JAISDR010000051.1 GCA_031264645.1 Prevotellaceae bacterium
TAAAAATATGATTACGTTTTTTGTTTCCATAATATTACTTTTGGCAGGATATTTCCTGTATGGCAGGCTTGTTGAACGGATTTTCGTGATACAGCCCGATAGAAAAACTCCCGCATACACTCATGCCGACGGAGTTGATTACGTTCCAATGAGCTGGCAGAGGATTTTTTTGATTCAGTTTCTGAATATTGCCGGTTTGGGTCCCATTTTTGGGGCAATCATGGGCGCCATGTACGGACATGCTGCGTTTTTGTGGATTGTTTTTGGAACGATTTTCGGAGGCGCAGTACACGATTACCTGTCGGGAATGCTTTCGTTGCGGCACAATGGTATCAGTCTTCCCGAAGTTGTCGGCAAGTATATGGGCGTCGGATTCAAGCAGTTCATGCGGGTATTTACCGTTTTGCTGATGGTTCTGGTTGGCGCGGTATTTGTTGCGGGACCGTCTGCGCTTCTGGCAAACATGACTTCCGGTTATGTCAGCGTAACGGTGTGGAGCATAATCATTTTTGCCTACTATATCGGAGCGACTCTGCTGCCGATAGACAAGCTGATAGGAAAAATATATCCGTTCTTTGGATTTGCGATGCTGTTTATGGCGCTGGGAATATCCATAAGCATGATATACCGGGGAGTTACGATGCCGGAACTGAGTTTTTCCAATTTGCACAACATGCATCCCGACGCCGACAGGTATCCGCTGTTTCCCATGCTGTTCATATCCATAGCGTGCGGAGCCATTTCGGGTTTTCATGCAACGCAGTCGCCTCTGATGGCGCGCTGTCTGAAAAATGAACGGCAGGGACGGCGCGTATTCTATGGCGCGATGGTTGCCGAAGGTATTGTCGCCCTGATTTGGGCTGCCGCGGCAATAAGCTTTTTCGGCTCGGTGGGCGAATTGCAGGACTTTCTCAGGGAAAACGGGCAAAATGCTGCCGTTGTCGTAGACAAGATAGCACATTCATGGCTGGGCACGTTCGGCGGCTTGCTTGCAATCATCGGAGTAATTGCAGCGCCGATAACTTCGGGCGACACCGCTTTCCGTTCGGCGCGTCTTATTGTTGCCGATTTCATCAATTACAGCCAGAAATCAATCAAGAACCGCATTATCGTTTCGACTCCGCTGTTTATTGTGGCGCTGGGTATCCTGCAAATAAACTTCGACATAATATGGCGATATTTTGCATGGTCGAATCAAACGCTTGCGACTGCAACCCTGTGGACAGTCACGGTTTATCTGGCAAAGACAAACAAATTCTACTGGATAACCCTTTTGCCATCGCTGTTTATGACGATGGTGATATCGACTTACATCATGATTGCGCCCGAAGGACTGGGCTTGTCTTCAGACCTCAGCTATATCATCGGAACTGTCTGTACTTTAGTTTCCCTGGCAATATTTGTCCACTGGATTCAAAAAACAAAAGCTTCGAACCTGCCTCTTAACAATCAGCGGAAATGAGGAAAAAACGGGCTTGCAAATCAGTGTGTTTGGAGATTATTAAAAAAATTTGCCATAAATAAAATACTAAATATGTGTATATTAGAAATTATATTAACATTTTTTTTGCAGGACATTCAAATTGCAGTATCTTTGCGTGAACATTTTAATAGTATAAAGAAATGAAATTCGTAGTATCTAGTTCTGAATTATTGTCTTCGTTACAGTCTGTGAGCAAAGTAACGACAACAAGTAACAAAAACAGGTTGCCCATACTGGATAATTTTTTATTCAATCTTCATAACAATACCCTGTTGATAACTGCCTCTGATCTGGAGACGACATTGCTGGTCAGTCTGCCGATAAACACAGTTGAAAGGGAAGGTGAAGCTGCAATACCTGCGAAACTGTTGACCGACACTCTAAAGGAATTTCCCGAACAGCCACTTACTTTTATCGTGGACCCGGACACTCTTTTGGCGGAAATCAGTTGGTCTTCAGGAAAATTTAATCTTCCATGCCTCGCTGCCGAAGAATATCCTCAAATACCAAGCATTGAGGATGATTACAATTCCATAACGATCAGTTCGAATCAGTTGATGGAAGGTATTACTAAAACCATATTCGCAACGGCTGACGATGAACTGCGCCCGACTATGAACGGTATCTTTTTCGATATCAAAACCGACGGGCTGACTTTTGTCGCCTCGGACGCTCATAAGCTGGTGCGATACAAATTGCTGAGTTTAAAGGTTGAAAAAGACTGCTCGTTTATTCTGCCGAAAAAACCCGCAACTTATATCAGAGGTTTACTGAAGGATGAATTTCCCGTGGAATTGAAATTCAATGATAAACATGCGGTGTTTACTTCCTCGCGCTTCAACATGACCTGCCGGCTTATCGAAGGCGTATTCCCGGCATACAACAGCGTGATTCCTACGGATAATCCTAAAAAAATCGTTGCGGACAGGGTGGAACTGATGACCGCTGTACGCCGCGTTTCCGTGTTCTCGAATCAGGCAAGCAACCTGATCAAGTTGAAAATAGCAGATAACGAAATAAATATTTCAGCTCAGGATCTGGATTTTTCCACGTCTGCAAACGAAAGGGTCAGCTGCAGATACGAGGGCGAAGATATCGAGATAGGATTTAAATCCGCATTCCTGATCGATATATTGTCGAACCTTCCTTCAGCGGAAATCAGTATCGAACTCTCCGACCCCGGAAGAGCAGGCTTGTTTATCCCTGTCGAAGAAGAGGAATCGGAAGACGATTTGCTAATGCTCTTGATGCCTATAGTTATAGGCGTATAGTTTTTAATAATAAAAAAAAAATTGATTGAAGGCGCGATCTTATCGCGCCTTTGGTTTTTAATGTGATTTACAGAACTCCTGAACTGGGGCGTATTCCAAAATGTTGTTTTTCGTGTAGCAATGATACCGGATTAAAATTTTTCATGTACATTTGCAAAAAAATAAAAATGAAATTTTAATTATAGTAGCTGTGAGAAATGTAATATTAATTATTAAGCGGGAGTTTTTAACGAGAGTGCGAAAGAAATCATTTATAATTCTTTCCATGCTGACTCCATTTATATTCGCTCTGTCGATATTTATTTACACAAAACTGATATTCAGCACATCCTCTGTGAGTGTATCGGAGATCAAAATTGTGGATAATACTCAATGGATAGGGAAAAATATCCCGAATACCGGAGTGTTTATATTTGAAAATATCGAACCCGAACCTTTGGAGAAGCTAAGAGAACAGTATGCCGATTCCGAATCAATTGTTTTATACATCGAAGGAGAAAATGACGGATATCCGGTCAACTATTCGATGTATTCAAAAAAATCTGTCGGCATGGATTTGCAGGAATATGTGAGGAGAGCTATAATTTCAATCGTGGAAAACCGCAAACTCAAAGAGTACGATATTGATAATCTTGACAGGATACTTGCGGAAATACGCACGACCGTGGATATGCACACCATAAAGTGGGAAAAAAACAGGGAAGACACGGAAAGCAATACGGCGGCGATAATGGGAATTTCATACGTGCTGGCGCTTATTCTTTATATGTTTATCTTAATGTTCGGCAGCATGGTGATGCGCGGCGTGATCGAGGAAAAGTCGAACAGGATAATCGAAGTAATTATTTCGTCGGTAAAGCCTTTTCAGCTGATGGCGGGAAAAATTACAGGCGTGGCGCTGGTCGCGATTACCCAGTTTTTTATATGGATTGTGTTTACAGGAATCTTTTTTCTTGCTTTTCAGAGTTTTTCATCCGGCTCCGAAGGAATTGTACAGGAATTGACAGTCGAGTTTGCCAGGGTAAATATCGTAGAGATACTTGGTTTCTTCATTCTGTTTTTCATCGGGGGATATCTGCTTTATGCTTCGATGTTTGCAGCCATAGGTTCGGCGGTTGAATCGGAAGCCGACTCGCAGCAGCTGATGATGCCGGTTACTGTCCCGCTTATAATTGCCATAATGATTATGGTACAGACATTCAGATATCCCGACAGCAGCCTGTCGGTATGGGCTTCAATGATTCCGTTTACTTCGCCGATAATTATGGTTGCGCGGATTCCGTTCGGAGTTCCCCTGTGGCAGATTATACTGTCGCTAACTCTTCTTTTTGCAACATTCATGCTGATGTCGTATATCTCGGCAAAAATATACAGAATCGGAATACTCATGTACGGCAA
>JAISDR010000300.1 GCA_031264645.1 Prevotellaceae bacterium
CAAAATAAAATCCGAACTTGAAAGTGCATTGAAAACAGAATTTAAAATCAATTGCCGGATTGATTTATGGAATTAAATTGTACTTTTGCATCATGGATAATGTTAGAAAAACATATATGGACAGTTTGGGAAAACTTGATTTTCAAATGGAAAAGACAAAAAAGCACATACTCGGTTTTAATCTGAACTATCAGGAGGTTGCCGACAAGCATGATAACAATGTTTATGCATACGGAATATCGCGGGTCTATAATATTTCGAGCAATTACGGTCTGCTTTTTATTCCTGTAAACCTGCAATTAAATGCCGCTGCAAATGTTATTTATATATAATACAATTGCGCAAAACGGTTCGCTGACTTATGGTCCAAATCTCGGAGTATCGGGGAAATTTTTTAAAAAGACTTTAACATCCGGTATTTCCGCTTCATATAATATTAGCGACAGTGAAGGACAACAGCAAAACAGTTTTTTCAACTTTCGATGGAATACCGCTTATCTTATTCTGAAAAAACACAATATCGGTTTGATGCTTATCAATCAACACCGGAATCTTAAAAACCGTCCCTCGTCAAACGATTTTACGGCTACGCTGAATTATATATATAATTTCTAAGACAGGAATTAAAGAAAGGCAGATTGTCAACATTTCATCATCAGCAAAAAATCCGGTATGGAAACAGGGAGTAAAAAATTGCGAAAAACACACACAAATAAGAATCAGAAAGAAATTGTAAGACCGAGTCCTATTGCGGGCATATTTCCTTGTGCGTATGTTGCTTGTGGGATTATTGTTGGAGCGAGATGGAAGGACAAATCTTCGTTCACGTCGAAATTACTCAGTTGCGCCCAGACAGCGGCGTCGGCGATATTCACGGCATGGCACACGAGAATCCACATAACGGCATAGTCCCTGCTTCGGCGGAATCTGTCCCTGTAGCTTTTAAGGCTTTGTACCGAGAGGCGTCCGTTAAATTCGCTTTGGACATCGGAGTCTCCGTTTGAATATGCAAATTCGATATTGTAGGCATTTCGGTATCGGGTATACTGCATACTGTTAAGATTCAGCCAGTAGCCCGTAAAAGCGAATCCTGCGTAAATGACCGGTATTTTCCAGTAGTCGCCGTTGTAAGCCTGTCCCAGTCCGGGCAGGAAAGTTGAGAAAAGCGTAGCCTTCGCGGGAATAATTCCTTCCTGGTGAGTTTTATAGCTTGCGATACCGTCGATCAGGCTTCCGAGATACACCAGACCTGCACCGGCATAGTAGAATTTGCTTTGAGAATTATACCTTTGTTCGCCCGTCTTTTTGAACAGCGACTTGCTGTGCGAGCCGCCGTAGATCATTGCTGCGCCGGCGCCGTAAATCACTGGGATTTTCCAGTACTGCCGGTTGTATGCCTGCGCATAACCCGGGACAATCATCGAAGCAAGAGTAACTTTTTTGACCGGAAGCGAATCCAGCCCTCGAAGTCCCTTGATATAGCTTTTACGGGGTTCCTTAATTTTCACGGGCGATTCCTCCACATTTCCCGTTTCCGTTCCCGCCAGCATTTGACTTGTAATCATTTGAGCAGGCGAAAGCACAGGTATAAGGACGCAAAGAAGTATGCCTGTTATTAGCTCCCTCACTATCGTTTAAATACTTAGATTCTTGATAAATGTTTCTATTTCTTCGTCGGATGAATAGTTGATGACAATACTTCCGCCTTCGCCGCCCCTGTTACGTTTGAATTGAATTTTGTTATTGAACTTTGTATCCAGCAGCTCCAGCAGTAAACAGAACCTGTCCGACAGTTCCTCCGTCCGCGATTCTCCGGATTCGGGCTTTCCCTCTTTCTTTTTAGTTATATTCTGAACAATTTCTTCGATCTGGCGAACAGACAGTCCCTCGTCAATGATTCTTTTAGCAAGTTTTTTCTGCACGTCATGAGCAAGTCCCGTGAGCGGCTTGGCATGTCCCACAGATATTTTCCTGTCCCTGATTGCCTGCTGTACATCGTTTTCCAAAGTCAGCAGACGCAGGTAATTGGTAACGGTCGAACGCTTTTTGCCCACCCTTTCGCTCAATGCCTCCTGAGTAAGTTCGCACTCGTATATCAGGCGGTTGTAAGTCAGCGCTATCTCGATTGCGTCCAGGTCTTCCCTCTGGATATTTTCGATAAGAGCCATTTCGAGCGTTTCCTGATCGTTTGCAGTCCGTATATATGCCGGTACGGTCGTCAGTCCGGCTATCCGTGCAGCCCTGAAACGCCGTTCTCCGCTGATTATCTGATATTCACCGTATCCCGTTTCCCTTAAAGTCAGGGGCTGTATGATTCCGTGCGACCTTATTGAATCGGCAAGTTCCAGCAGCGATTCCTCGTCGAACGAAGTCCGCGGCTGGGCAGGGTTTGCCTTGATTTTCACGATTTCAATCTCGTAATTTTCCACCGAAACGGGAATATCCCTGTCATGCTCTGCAGAATCGGTGTTTATTAAAGCTCCCAATCCTTTTCCTAAAACATTCTTTTTTGCCATAATATCTAATTTTAAACGCTTGATTTATCGGGTTCGGCTTCGCTGTCAACGCTGTTCTGATTGTTCTGAATAATTTCCTTTGCCATATTCAGATAGTTGGAAGTTCCTATCGAGGCGGCGTCGTAGAGTATCACCGGCTTTCCGAAAGAGGGCGATTCTCCCAGCTTGACGTTTCGCTGAATAACAGTCTGGAACACCATTTTCCCGAAATGCCGCCTTACTTCGTCGACAACCTGATTGGCAAGGCGAAGGCGTGCATCGTACATTGTCAGCAGGAATCCTTCAATTTCGAGTTTGGGATTCAGGCGGGCTTGAATCAGCCTCACCGTATTAAGCAGTTTTCCCAGTCCTTCGAGCGCAAAATATTCGCACTGCACGGGTATTATCACGGAATCTGCGGCAGTCAGGGCGTTGACCGTGATAAGTCCGAGGGACGGGGAACAGTCGATGAAAATATAGTCATACTGGCTTTTAACTTTTTCGATGACCGACTTCATTATTTTTTCCCTTTCGGGGATATTCAGGATTTCTATTTCGGCGCCAACCAGGTCAATATGCGACGATATGAGGTCGAATCCCTTGATCGAGGTATTGAGTATTGATTCCCTTGCGGTTGATTTTCCAATCAGGCACTCGTAGATACTGTTTTTCACGGTATTGACGTCGAATCCCATACCCGACGAAGCGTTTGCCTGCGGATCGGCGTCGATGAGCAGCACTTTCTTTTCCAGCACAGCTAAACTTGCTGCAACATTTATGGCGGTAGTAGTTTTTCCGACCCCGCCTTTCTGATTAACTATAGCAACTATTTTTCCCATATTTCTATCCTGTTAAAGATATTAGAGTTTATAAAAACGATCAATAAAACGCGGCAAATTTACCAATTCTTTTTTTAATATCTTTTATTATTTGTGTCCCGGTTCTTAAATTTCTGAAATTGACCGATTAGCACGATTGTCGTAACAAGCGTGGAAACAAAATCGGAGATTGGAATGCTTATCCATATCCCGAAAGTTCCCAAAATTCGCGGAAGAATGAGCAGGCAGGGTATCAAAAACAGCACCTGTCTTGTCATTGACAGGAATATGGCTTTGCGCGACATCCCGATAGACATGAAAAAGTTTGACGCAACCATCTGGAAACCGACAAGGGGAAAAACGGCAAACACCAGCCTCATGCCATAAACGGATTCGGCGACAAGTTCCTGCCGCGTGGTGAAAAGCTTGACCATCATCTCCGGAAATATCTCGCACACAAGGAATCCGAATGTCGTAACCCCTATTCCGCACAGAATCGTAAGCTTCGTAACCTCCATCACTCTCGAATATTTCATTGCCCCGTAGTTGTATCCCGCAATTGGCTGCATTCCCTGGTTGAAGCCCATCACAATCATCAGAAACAGGAAACTAATCCGGTTAATGATGCCGTAAGCCCCGACCGAGACGTCTCCGCCGTGCGCGCTCATTCCGCGGTTTATAAGTATGACTATCAGGCAGGCGCACAGGTTCATCAGGAAAGGGGACATGCCTATTGAAAATATTTTTTTGACCACTTCCTTTTGCAGCCTGTATATATTTTTACTGAAATGTATCGTATTCTTTTTATTATAGAAATGGCTCATCTGCAAAACCAGGGATATGCACTGCGACAGAACGGTCGCCCACGCCGC